>NZ_DAIPZB010000007.1:0-116426 GCF_036782435.1 Pinisolibacter sp.
GAATCACGTCAGTAGACGGTCGTCGAGGGCTATCCGCGCACAGGTCTCATGAGCCCCACCTTTGGTGCGGCTCAGGAGCGTCACCAACGGTAGGCACCGCCGAGCGTGGTACGACGACGGCCGCGCATCTCTTCACGAGCCGCGAGTTCGATGTCGATGCGGTCGGTGACGTGGATCTGTTCGCAATCGCGGACCGGCTCGGCCATGCGGCGCAGGGCGCGCCGGGCGACGCGGATGAGACGAACCATCGTTCGAACTCCTCGGTTCGGTTCAGAGTCTCGATGGCCCCGACCTCGGCGTTCGTCCCTCGCGCGGGAGGTCTTCGCCCCCTCGTCTTCGGTCTCCAGATTCGAGGTGAAATACGGCAAGGTCGTGACATTTAGTGCAATAAATTGCATAAATGCATGAAGCTGGCGAAATGCAGCCATGCGTTCGGGTCGGGTGAAATTCGCTCCGCTCTCTGCAGCCACCGGCCCGGTGGTCTCCGGGCCTCACCCCCCGACCAGCGCCAGCCATTCGTCCTCGGTGAGCACCTGCACACCGAGATCCCGCGCCTTGGTCAGCTTCGATCCCGCTCCCGGTCCCGCCACGACGATGTGGGTCTTGGCCGAGACCGAGCCCGCCACCTTGGCGCCGAGCCGTTCGGCCATGGCCTTGGCCTCGTCGCGGGTCATCTTTTCGAGCGAGCCGGTGAAGACGACCGTCTTGCCGGCGACCGCCGTGTCGGTCTTCGGCTTCTCGGCGTCGAGTACCGTGAGGTGAATTGACAGATTGCAGAAAGAAGCAAAATTTCTATCTCTCATAAAATATTCGGCGATCGAATCGAATATTACTTCACCAATATTGTCGATATCGATTAAGTCTTTAAATTTTCTATGCTCTTCCCGCCTTAATCTCCATACATGTGATGAAAGATGCCACCACCCATGCCTGAACTCTCTTGCGTATTCAGACGTCGAGTAATTCACCCCAAAACGTTCGGATAGTGATTGGTTAATATCTATCCACGATGCCTCAAGTCTTTCGCAGGTTGCCATCAATTCTTGACTGGTTCTATCTAGATTGCCAAAATAATCAACAATTGAATCGAATCGAGATCTATTAAATCGCTGCACATTGACTATGTACTCCCTCAGGTTGTGCGGGGTTTGCTGGAGGTCGCCTTGTTTAAACTCATACACAAATTGGATTAGTTGATTTGCAGAGATTGGGCCGATGCCTTTGATGTACCGGATGTTTCGAATTGCAGACATGGCGCCGTCTGACGCCTTATGTAGATAGAAATACAGATCAGAGACCTCGATCGAATCTTTTTGAATTTCATTTGTTGCAATATCTGCAAGCCAAATTAGCGATATCTCATTTCTTATGCGATTTATGAGCGTCAATAATCCCGAATAATTTTCAACAAATTTAGCGAGTGACTTGGCGGTGGTCTCGCCGACGTTGCGGATGCCCAACGCGAAGAGGAAGCGCTCGAGGCCGATGGTGCGGCGCTCGTCGATGGCGGCGAAGAGTTTCGCCACGCTCGTCGCGCCGAAGCCTTCCTTGTTCTCGAGCTTCTTCAGCGGGCTCTCGGCGTTGCGCGTCGCCAGCGTGAAGATGTCGGCCGGTTCGCGGATGGGGAAGTCCTCTTCGGCGAAGAAGAACTCGATCTGCTTCTCGCCCAGGCCCTCGATGTCGAAGGCGCGGCGGGAGACGAAGTGGCGCAGGTGTTCCTGGCGCTGGTAGGGGCAGGCGAACTCGCCGGTGCAGCGGCGGATCTTGCCCTCCTCGCCGGTCGTCGTCTCCTCGCGGATCAGCGGCGTCTTCAGATCGCAGAGGCAGAGGTGCGGAAAGTCGAAGGGCGCGCGGGCCTCGTGGGCCGCGTCCTTCGTCACTTCGACGATCTGCGGGATGACGTCGCCGGCGCGCTGCACCGTCACCGTGTCGCCGATGCGCGCGTCGAGGCGAGCGATCTCGTCGGCGTTGTGCAGGGTGGCGTTCGACACGACGACGCCGCCGACGGTGACCGGCGCGAGGCGGGCGACGGGCGTGTGGGCGCCGGTGCGGCCGACCTGGATGTCGATGCCCTCGAGCACCGTCGTGGCGCGTTCGGCCGGGAACTTGTGGGCGATGGCCCAGCGGGGCGAGCGCGAGACGAAGCCGAGGCGCTGTTGCAGGTCGAGCCGGTCGACCTTGTAGACGATGCCGTCGATGTCGTAGCCGAGGCTCGCCCGGTCGGCCTCGAGCCGGCGGTAGACGTCGAGCATGGCCTCGACGGAAGCGCAGCGCTCCATGCGCGGATTGACCGGGAAGCCCCAGGCGCCGAAGGCGCCGACGCGCTCCATCTGGGTGGCCGCGTCCCAGTCCTCCGACACCTCACCCCAGGCATAGGCGAAGAACTTCAACGGCCGCGACGCGGTGATGCGCGGATCGAGCTGGCGCAGCGAGCCGGCGGCGGCGTTGCGCGGGTTGGCGAAGGGCTTTTCGCCGGCCGCCTCCTGGCGGGCGTTGAGCGCCGCGAAGTCGGCATGGCCCATGTAGACCTCGCCGCGCACCTCGAGCACCGCCGGTACGCCGTCGGGGAGGACGCGAGGGATGTCGGCGACGGTCTTGACGTTGGCGGTGACGTTCTCGCCCTCGGCGCCGTCGCCGCGGGTGGCGGCGGAGACGAGACGGCCGGATTCGTAGCGCAAGGAGAGCGACAGGCCGTCGATCTTCGGTTCGGCGGTGAAGATCACCTCCTGCCCGTGGGTGGCGAGGAAGCGGTGGACGCGGCCGACGAAGTCGGCGACGTCCGCGTCGGAGAAGGCGTTGTCGAGCGACAGCATCGGCACGCGATGCGCCACCTTCTCGAACTTCTCCGAAGGCCCGGCACCGACCTTGAGGCTCGGGCTGTCGGGGGCCCGCAGCTCGGGGAAGCGCGCCTCGAGGGCGAGCAGCCGCCGGCGCAGCCGATCGTACTCGGCGTCGGAGACGGTCGGCGCATCGTCCTGATAGTAGCGCCGGTCGTGTTCGCGGATCTCGTCCGTGAGCCGGGCGATCTCGGCGGCGGCTTGCGAAGAGGAGAGGGCGTCGGGGGAGAGATCGGCGGGCATGGGAGTCCTCGGCGGGCGGAACGAGCGCCCGGGGTTCATCGTGTCACGACCGGCCGGAGGCCGGAACCCTTCTCCTCTCGCGGGAGAAGGTGGCGCGCGAGCGCCGGATGAGGGGGCGCCGCGAAGCGGCAATCGGGACGAAACCACGAATGCCGAGTACCGAGGAGAGGTCCGGACCCCTCATCCGCCCTTCGGGCACCTTCTCCCGCAAGGGGAGAAGGAAGCGCGCCTCGGGCGCGCGGACATTCCGTTCGACCGCTCCTCACCCTCCGGCCATCAGACTCTCTGCCGCGGCCCGCGCTTCGGCCGTCACGGTCTCGCCGGAGAGCATCCGGGCGATCTCCTCGCGGCGGGCTTCGCGGGTGAGTTCGACGACGCGGGTCGCCACTCGCTCTTCGCCGCCGCCGGGGACCGGCTCCTTGGAGATCAGCAGGTGGGTGTCGGCGCGAGCCGCGACCTGCGGGGCGTGGGTGACGCTCATCACCTGGACCTTGTCGGCCAATCGCGCCAGTCGCTGACCGACCGCGCCGGCGACCGCGCCGCCGACGCCGGTATCGATCTCGTCGAAGATCAGCGTCGGGGCCGAGCCCTTGTCGGCGAGGCTCACCTTCAGCGCCAACAGGAAGCGCGACAGCTCGCCGCCGGAGGCGACCTTCATCATCGGGCCCGGGCGGGTGCCGGGATTGGTCTGGACGTGGAACTCGACGCGGTCGATGCCCTCGGGGCCGGCCTGGGCGCGGTCGGCGGTGCGGGCGACGAGGAAGCGGGCGCGCTCCAGCTTCAGCGCCGGCAATTCGGCGTGGACGGCCGCCTCGAGGTCCGTGGCGGCCGCTGTGCGTGCGGCGGAGAGGGTCGCGGCGGCGGCGAAGTACGTGGCCTCGGCGGCGGCGACGGCGGCCTCGAGGGCGGCGAGGCGCTCTTCGCCGTGGTCGAGGGCGGCGAGATCGCCGGCCATGCGGGCGCGCAGGGCCGGGAGCGCGTCGTAGGCGCAGGCGTGCTTGCGGGCGCTCGCGCGCAGGGCGAAGAGGCGCTCCTCGGTGCGCTCCAGGTCGCGCGGATCGAAGTCGGCCTCGCGCAACGCCTTCTCCAGTGCGCCGCGCGCTTCCTCGAGCAGGTCGAGTGCGGCGCCCATCGGCTTCAGCGCCGTTTCCGTCAGTTCGGGCAGGGCGGTGGTCTTGCGCTCGAGGTTGCGGATCAGCGAGGCGATGGTCGGGATCGGCGAGTGGGGGCCGTCGAAGGTGCCGACCGCGTCGGCGAGATCGCCGGCGATCTTCTCCGATTGCATCATGCGATGGCGTTTCGTCGCCAGTTCGGTCTCCTCGCCCTCTTCCGGGGCGAGGCGATCGAGCTCTTCGAGGCTGGCGCGCAGATAGTCGGCCTCGCGCCGGGCGGCGTCGATGCGGGCGGCGTGGCCGTCGCGCTCCTTCACGGTGGTGCGCCACGAGGCCCAGGCGTTCGCGGCGACGGCGACCAAGTCCTCGAGAGCGCCGAAGGCGTCGAGCAGGCGGCGGTGTTCGCGTTCGTCGACGAGGGCGCGATCGTCGTGCTGGCCGTGGATCTCGACGAGGCGTTCGCCGACGTCGCGCAGGAGCGTCGCCGAGACGGGAGCATCGTTGAGGAAGGCGCGGGTGCGGCCGTCGGCGGTCTGGACGCGGCGGACGATGACGTCGCCGGAGGCGTCGATGTCGTTGTCGGCGAGGAGACGGCGGACGGGGTGGTCGGCGGCGACGTCGAAGACAGCGGTGACCTGTCCCTGCGGCGCGCCGTGGCGGACGAGGCCGGCGTCGCCGCGGCCGCCGAGCGCCAGCGCCAGACTGTCGAGCAGGATCGACTTGCCGGCGCCGGTCTCGCCGGTGAGCACGGTGAGACCGCGCGTGAAATCGATCTCCAACCGCTCGATCAGAACGATGTCTCGGATCGACAGAGCGGCGAGCATGGGCGGACGCGATTCTCCGGGAGGATCTTTCGCGGACGATAGTCCCGGCGAGAACAAAACGGAACCCCCCGACCGCGCTGCGCGGCCGGGCGGGCGTCACAAGACGCGGAAGCCGCGGAAGGACTTGGAGATCCAGCTGTCGGAGGACTCGCTCGGATCGTAGCCGCCCTTCTGCAGGAGCGAATAGCTGTCCTTGTACCACTGGCTGTCGGGGAAATTGTGCCCGAGCACGGCGGCGGCGGTCTGCGCCTCGTTGACGACGCCGAGGGCGTAGTAGGCCTCGACCAGACGGGCGAGGGCTTCCTCGACGTGGCGGGTGGTCTGGAACTCGGTCGTCACCACCTTGAAGCGGTTGATGGCGGCGAGATACTGGCCCTTGCGCAGATAGAAGCGGCCGACGTCCATCTCCTTGCCGGCGAGCTGGTCCTTGACCGCGAGAAGCTTGCGGCGGGCGTCGTCGGCATAAGGGGAGTCCGGGTACTTCTGCACCAGTTCGGCATAGGCCTGCAGCGCCTTGCCGGTGCGCTCCTGGTCGCGGCTGATGTCGGGGATCTGCTTGTAGTAGCTCTCCGCCATCAGATACTGGGCGTAGGCCGCGTCCGGGCTACCGGGGTAGAGGGTGACGAAGCGACGGGCGGCGGTGATGCACTCGGTGTACTTGCCGCGCTCGAATTCGGTGTAGGCCTGCATCAGGACCGACTTCTTGGCCCATTCCGAATAGGGGTGCAGGCGATCGAGGTCCTCGAACTTCTTCACCGCGTCGGAGCGCTTGCCGGCCTGTTGGAGCACCAGACCCTCGTTGTAGAGCTGGTCGGCCGGGGTGCGGTCGAGGCCGAGGTCGTCCTCCTTGGAGGCGCATCCGGCGAGGAGGGCGGCGACGGTGACGGCCATCACGAGGCCGGCGACCCGATGCGGGCGGGCGAGAGCGGACCTGCGCTCGATCGTCTTCGTCGTACCGGCGTCGACCACGTTGGCGTTCCCCATCATTCGCAATCCGTTCTGGCCGACGCGGTTGGCCACCGCATCCGCCGGTCGTCGAGACCCGTTCCGCCGCAGGCTTCACCGAAGGCCGACGGCCGATCGGCCGACGTTGTAACGCGCCGGAACGACCGCGTCACCTCGGTGGCGGTCGATTGGATCGAATTTGTGGCGGGACGCCCACGCAGCGGGCCTCGGCGAAGATCTCGATGCGTCGGCGCGGAGCCGGCTCAGGCGACTTCCGCGGCCCAGGCCGGAGCCACCATGCCGATGCCGATACCGATCTCGGCGGCCGGCGCGGCGGCGGAGCGGCTCGGCGCTTCGACCAGCTCCCAGGCGGTCGGATCGGCGAGGAGCGCCTTCAGCGTCAGGTGGTTCATGCGATGGCCGCCCCGATAGGAGCGGTAGAGGCCGAGAAGGGGAGCACCGGACAGGGCGAGGTCGCCGATGGCGTCGAGCAGCTTGTGGCGGACGAATTCGTCGGCCCAGCGCAGGCCTTCCGGGTTGAGGACGCGGTCGTCCTTGATGGCGACGGAATTCTCGAGGCTGGAGCCACGGCACAGGCCCAGCGGCAGCAGCTTCTCGAGATCCTTGACGAAGCCGAAGGTGCGGGCGCGCGCGACCTGCTCGCGGAAGACCTGCGGAGAAAGGTCGATGCCGATCGACTGACGGCCGATGACCGCGTCGGGGAAGTCGATGGTGACTTCGTAGCGCTGGCCCTCGTAGGGGCGCAGTTCGGCCCAGCCGCTGCCGAGCTCGATGCGGACCCGCTTCAGAACGCGGATGAAGCGGCGGCGGGCCGTCTGGGTGACGAGGCCGACCTGATCGATCGCTTCGATGAAGGCGTCGGAGGAGCCGTCCATCACCGGGACTTCGGGACCGTCGATCTCGATCACCAGGTTGTCGACGCCGAGACCGCGCAGGGCGGCCATCAGGTGTTCGATGGTGGCGACGGAAGCCCGCTCGGGATCGCCGACCATGGTGCACAGGTCGGTGGCGGAGACGTGGCTCCACAGGGCCGGGATCTCGACGTCGCGGCCCTGCACCGCCTCGGTGCGGACGAAGACGATGCCGGTGTCGGCATCGGCGGGATGGAGGGTGAGGGTGACTTCCTGGCCGTTGTGGACGCCTATTCCTACGACGCGTACCGTATCTGCGATCGTGGTCTGTGCGTTCACGGTCTTGCGTGCCATCGTCTTCACCCGTCCGGCTCGTCGGCGCCCGAGAAGGGGCGGAGAGCTCTTCGTCTTCACTCTCGAAGCGGGTGGAACCGGTCCCTGATTCCGCCTGTTCGAAACCGGTCCGAAGCAGGCCCGAAAGGTGCTTCGACGAACCGGTCGAGCGTCAAACTACAGAGGGTCGAGCGGGAAGCGAAATCACGGTTGGTTACACATTGTTACCACTATTGCAGATCAAAAATTGATTAATTTTCAATTAATTATCCGAATGTGTCGAAAAACGGGAACGGGGCCCGTCACAGTCGTGACGGGCCCCGTTCGGCGTCTTTTCGGGGTGACCCTCGGTCAGTTCGCCTGGCGGCGGAGGAAGGCGGGAATCTCCAGCTGATCCTCTTCCGACATGCGGGTCTGCGCCGGGGCGCGGCCCATCGGATCGAGGCTGCCGGCGGCCGGACGGTGAGCCGGTTCGGCCGGCATCCGCGGGGTGGGACGCTTGGCGAACTCGTCGTGGCCGGCGGGCTGGTAGGACGCGGTCTCACGCGGCGCCGGGGCGGGGGCGAAGGTCGGCTCGCGCGGGGCCTGGACTTCGGTTTCGTGGTCCTCGCGCCGCGACAGGCCGTGGGCGAGGCGCTTCAAGAGGCTCATCGGACGGCGCTCGTCGTCGTGATGCTCCTCGGCTGGCGCCATCTGACGCTGGGCGATCGGCGGGAACTCGTCGACGCGCGGCATGCGGGCCTGGACGGTCGGACGCTCGGCGGTCGGCGGGATGTAGGGCCGGCGATCGATCTGCGGCTCGGGGCGGGCGACCGGCTCGTCGATCTCGGCGACCGGGTCGGTGTGGGCGAAGGTGGCCGGTTGCGGCTCGTAGCGCTGGATCGCCACCGCCGGATCGTGAGCGGCGTAGGTGACCGGCGCGGGCGCTTCGGCGACCGGCTCGACGCGGGTCTCGACGACCGGGGCGGGGGCCGGCACGGGAGCCGGGGCCGGCGCGAAGGTCTCGGCGACGTCGAGCGAGCGGGCGATGGCGGCGGCGGCCGAGTTGGCGGCGCCGGAGGTGCGGACCTCGGTGCGAGCCTGCTCGAGCGCGGCGGGAACCGGACGGCCGGCGGCGCGCAGGCGCGCGGCGAGGTCGGCCATACGGGCTTCCTGCTGGGTCAGCTCGGCCTTGACCTCCTGGTCGATGCCGGTGGCGACGACCGAGACGCGGACCACGCCTTCGAGGGTGTCGTCGAAGGTGGCGCCGAGGATGATGTTGGCGTCGGGGTCGACCTCCTCGCGGATGCGGGTGGCGGCCTCGTCGACCTCGAAGAGGGTGAGGTCCTTGCCGCCGGAGATCGAGATGAGCACGCCCTTGGCGCCCTTCATCGAGGTCTCGTCGAGCAGCGGATTGGCGATCGCGGCTTCGGCGGCCTGGAGAGCGCGCTTGTCGCCGGAGGATTCGCCGGTGCCCATCATCGCCTTGCCCATGCCGCGCATGATCGAGCGGACGTCGGCGAAGTCGAGGTTGATGAGACCCTCCTTCACCATCAGGTCGGTGATGCAGGCGACGCCCGAGTAGAGCACCTGATCGGCCATCGCGAAGGCGTCGGCGAAGGTGGTGCGCTCGTTGGCGATGCGGAACAGGTTCTGGTTCGGGATGACGATCAGGGTGTCGACGTGCTTCTGCAGCTCGGTGATGCCCGAATCGGCGATGCGCATGCGGCGCGCGCCTTCGAACTGGAACGGCTTGGTGACGACGCCGACGGTGAGGATGCCCATGTCACGCGCGGCCTTGGCGATCACCGGGGCGGCGCCGGTGCCGGTGCCACCGCCCATGCCGGCGGTGATGAACACCATGTGGGCGCCGGTCAGGTGATCGTTGATCTCGTCGATGACCTCGTCGGCGGCGGCGCGGCCGACTTCCGGCATCGAGCCGGCGCCGAGGCCTTCGGTGACGGCGACACCCATCTGGATGATGCGTTCCGACTTGGTCAGCGTCAGCGCCTGGGCGTCGGTATTGGCGACGACGAAGTCGACGCCGTTCAATCCGGCCTGGATCATGTTGTTGACGGCGTTGCCACCGGCACCACCCACACCGAACACGGTGATCCTCGGCTTCAATTCCCGAATGTCGGGCATCTTCAGATTGAGCGTCATGGCATCCTCGCAAGTCACCGCCGCCGGTCCCGCCGGGCGGAATTCCCAACCGCACCACCTCCGCTCCCGGTTCGTCGGGAGGCGGAGAAGTTCACCAACTCTCCTTCAGCCACTGGCCGACCCGGGCGAAGTAGTTGCCCCCGGTGCCGGTCATCAGCCGCCGCTGCTGGCGCATGTCGAACTGCTCGATCTGCGCCACCTGCGGATAGATCAGAAGGCCGACGGCGCCGGCGAAAGCCGCGCCCTTGGCCGCTTGCGGCAGCCCGGCGATGCCGAGCGGCCGTCCGAGACGCACGTTGCGTCCGAGAATGCGTCGCGCCACCTCGACCACGCCGGTGAGCTGGCTCGCGCCGCCCGTCAGCACGACGCGCTTGCCGACGCGGCCGGCGAAGCCGGAGGCGGCGAGGCGGTCGCGCACCAGTTCGAGGATCTCCTCGACGCGGGGGCGGATGATGCGGGTCAGCGCGCCGCGCGGCACGTTGACGACATCGTGGCGGTCCTGGCCGACGGAGGGCACGCCGATCACCTCGTGGTCGTCCGAGGAGGTGGCGAGCGCCGAGCCGTGCAGCGTCTTGACGCGCTCGGCATCGGCGAGGCGGGTCGACAGGCCCTGCGCGATGTCCATGGTGACGTGGTGGCCGCCGATGGCGATGGCGTCGACGTGGCAGAAGGCGCCGTCGGCGAAGATCGCCATGGAGGTGGTGCCGCCGCCCATGTCGACGCAGGCGACGCCGAGATCGGCTTCGTCGTCGACGAGGGTCGAGAGCCCCGAGGCGTAAGGGGTCGCGACCATGGTCTCGACCTCGAGATGGCAGCGGTTGACCGCGAGCTCGAGGTTGCGGATCGGCGCGGTCTCCGCCGTCACCACGTGCATGTCGACCGCGAGCTTCTTGCCCAGCATGCCGATCGGGTCCTTGATGCCGCGCGAGCCGTCGAGGGCATAGCCGATGGGCAGCGAATGAACGACGGAGCGGCTGTCGGTGACCGAATGGGAGCCGCCGGCGGAGAGCACCCGCTGGATGTCGGCTTCGTCGACCTCGAGCCCGGCGACGTCGACGTTGGCGCGGAAGACCTCGCTCTTCAGCCGGCCGGCCGTGAGGTTGAGGATCAGCGACTCGATGGTGAGCCCGGCCATGCGCTCGGCGGCGTCGACGGCGAGGCGGATCGACTGCTCGGCTTCCTCGAGATCGACGACGGTGCCCGACTTCATGCCGCGCGAGCGCTGCATGCCGTAGCCGAGCACGGTCATGTCGTGGGTGCGGCCGGGCAGCACCTTGTCGGCGGTGCGCGGCGTCAACTTGGCGATCAGGCAGGTGACCTTGGTCGAGCCGACGTCGAGCACCGAGACGACGGTGGCCCGGCGGTTGGACAGCGGCCGCATCCGCGGCACCATGTGGTCGACGGGGGGACGGCTCACGTGTCGGTCCCCTTCTTCTTGGCGCCGGTCTTCAGCCGCATCTGCTCCTTGCGCGCCGCCGCGGCGGCGTCGGAGAGGCGGACGAAGAGGCGGTCGGGGACGCGGGTGTCGACCACGACGAGGTCGCGATCGAGCAGCTTCTTCGCCGCCTGGAGGTCGGCGACGCGGGCGAGCGCGCCTTCCGGGTTCTCCTCCGGCAGCTGGATCTCGATGCCGTCGACGGTGATCAGGTTCCAACGCCGTTCGGCGACCAGCACGGCGGCGCGGATGCGCGGGCGGATCGACGGGGCGGAATTCATCAGGGCGACGGCTTCCTCCAGCCGCTTGTCGGCACCGGCGCCGACGATCAGCGGCAGGCCGGCGTGGCGCGGCCGCAGCGTGTCGCTCATCACCGCGCCGGTCTTGTCGACGACCTTGATGCGGCCGTCGTCCTGCCACAGGGCGAAGGGCAGACGCTCGGTGAGGGAGACGACGATGCGGCTCGGGTAGAGCTTCTTGACCGTGACGTCGGCGACCCAGGGGATCTCGGCGATGCGGGCGCGGGCGTGTTCGGCGTCGAGCAGCAGCAGCGACGAGGTCCGGGTGACGTCGATGCGGTCGGAGATCTCGGTACTGTCGGCTTCGGCGAGGCCGCGGATCTCGATCGAGGCGACGGAGAAGCCGGCGGCGGAGGTCAGGGCGTCGAGGGTCGTGTGCCAGCCGCCGGAGAGCCACAGGCCGTAGCCGCCCCAGGCGGCCAGGAAGCCGAGCGAGGCGAGGGTCCCCTGCATCGGCTTGACCGAGCGGGCGAGGGCATCGACGGTGTTCAGCCAGCGCTTGGCCGTGCGGACGCTCTTCCGCCACCGGAACCCCGCATCCTGCGGGAGTTCGGCGACGGAGGCGGCCCGGTCCAGGCGCCGATGACCCGTCAACGATCGCAACTCGCGTCCTCCACCATCCAAGAAACCAGATCCGCGAAGGCGATCCCCGAGTGCGCGGCCATGTCCGGAACCAACGAGGTTCCGGTCATTCCCGGCTGGGTGTTGACTTCGAGACAGACCAGTTCGCCCGTGCCTTCGGCGTCGTATCGGAAGTCGGAGCGCGACACGCCGCGACAGCCGAGCGCCCGATGCGCCATGACCGCAAGCATTTCGACACGTTGGTAAACATCCGGTAAAATTCGCGCCGGAAGGATGTGGACGGAGCCGCCCTTCTTGTACTTCGCATCGAAGTCGTAGAAGGCGAGGCTCTCCTCCGGCACGATCTCGATGACGCCGAGCGCGCGCTCCTCGCCGGGGGCGCCCATGACGGCGCAGGTGAGTTCGAGACCGTCGACGAAACTCTCCACCAGGACCTTGTCGCCGTAGGGCCAATCGTCGCGCAGCAGTTCCTGCGGCGGGTGACTGCGGTCGGCCTTGACGATGATGACGCCGAAGGAGGACCCCTCGGCCACCGGCTTGACCACGTAGGGCGGCGGGATCAGGTGTTCGCGCGCCGCGTCACGGCGGTCGGCGACGACGGAGCGGGCGATCGGAATGCCGACCTGGGCGAAGATCATCTTCGCCTTGTCCTTGTTCATCGCCAGCGCCGAGGCGAGGACGCCGGAGTGGGTGTAGGGGATGCGCAGCGTCTCCAGCATGCCCTGGATGGCGCCGCCTTCGCCCCAGGGGCCGTGCAGCGCGTTGAAGGCGACGTCGGGCTTCAGCACCTCGAGACGGGCGTAGACGTCCTTGCCGACGTCGAGGCGGGTGACGCGGTAGCCCTTGGTCTCGAGCGCGGCGGCGCAGGCTTCGCCCGACCACAGGCTCACCTGGCGTTCGGAGTCCCAGCCACCCATCAACACCGCGACATGCTTCGCCATTTCCCGAACCCTTCCGGCGTGTGGCTCCGACCTCGGTCCGAGCCGCACGCGTGCCCTACGCACGCCGATGCGCGCAACTCCGCCAGCTTGGTTTCACGGTCGCGCGGTATGGTTAGCGAAAGGTTAACGAGAGGGGGGTGATGGTAAGGATTTCTCGGGCAAGTGACGGAAACGACGCAGGTCTTTCCGTCGGGGGAGGGGTGGGGAGGGGAGGGGCTGCGTCGGGTGCGCCCGATGGTGGTCGTTCCGAACGGACGTGCTCGGACCGGGAATGGTCCGGCTCGAAACGGATGCGCCGAGATCCCTTCTCCCCTTGCGAGAGAAGGTGGCCGAAAGCCGGATGAGGGGTCCGGGCCCATCCTCATGACGATGTGTTCGGCGGATCGTCTCGATGCCGCTTCGCGGCGCCCCCTCTTCTGCCCCTGCGGGGCACCTTCTCCCGCGAGGGGAGAAGGAAGATGGGGGGCTTCCGGACGCCGCGCCCGTCCGGCGCGCGCGTGTCACGCGCCGTCGCACGCGCCGGAGGCGATCCTCACTTCCCCAGGAAGGGTTCGATCTCGCGGCCTTCGACGTGACGGCCGATGCGCTTGATCTCCCATTCGAGCCGGGTGCCCGACGTCGCCAAGACGCGGGCGCGCACCGTCTCGCCGAGGAGTTCGATGTCGTGGGCGGTGGCGTCGCCTTCGGCGATGAGGAAGTTGCAGTGCATCTCGGAGACGTGGGCGCCGCCTAGACGCAAGCCGCGGCAGCCGGCGGCATCGACGAGCTTCCAGGCGGAGGTGCCGGGCGGGTTCTTGAAGGTCGAGCCGCCGGTGCGCGAGCGGATCGGCTGGGCGCTCTCGCGGTGTTCGGTCACCGCGTCCATCTCGGCTTCGATGGTGGCGCGGTCGCCCTTCACGCCCTCCATGATCGCCGAGACGAAGATCAGGTCGTCGGCGGCGGAGGAGTGGCGGTAGGCGTAGCCCATCTCGGCGTTCGAGAGGGTGACGAGCTCGCCGGCGCGGGTGACGGCACGAACCTCGACGACGCGGGCCGCGGTCTCGCCGCCGTTGGCGCCGGCGTTCATACGCAGCGCCCCGCCGATGCCGCCGGGGATGCCGAAGTAGAAGGCGAAGCCGGCGACCTCGGCATCGAGGGCGGCGCGCGCCACCTGCTTGTCGGCGATCGCCGCGCCGATCTCGAAGCGGGTGTCGCCGATCCGGACGGCGCCGCCGAAGCCGCGCTGCGACAGGCGGATGGTGACGCCGGGCAGGCCGCCTTCGCGGACGAGGAGATTGGAGCCGAGCCCGACCAAGGAGACCGGCACGTCGGCCGGCAGGCGCTTCAGGAAGAGCTGCAGATCCTCGAGATCGGCCGGCTGATAGTAGAGTTCGGCCGATCCGCCGACCCGGAACCAGGTGGTGTCGCCGAGCGCGAAACCCGGAAGCAGCGCGCCGCGGATGTCGGCGGTGTCGAGACGGGCGAGGAGGTCGGTCGCGGCGGTCAAATCGTTTTCCTGAGGGTCGCGGTGGGGCTCACGTCGCCTGTTCGGCGGCGGCCAACTGTTTGGGCAGGGCATAGGCCCACTGGGTGATGTTGCCGGCGCCGAGGAATACGACGTAGTCGCCGGGCGCCGCCATGTCGCGGATCAGCGCGGGCAACTGATCGGGGCTCTCGAGGGCGGTGACGTGGCGATGGCCGCGACCGCGCAGGCCCCCCACAAGGGTGTCGCGCGAGATGCCCTCGATCGGTGCCTCGCCGGCGGCGTAGACGTCGGCGATGACGACGCGGTCGGCGTCGTTGAAGGACTGGGAGAACTCCTCGAAGAGCGAGGCGAGGCGGGAATAGCGATGCGGTTGCATCACCGCGACGACCTTGCCGCCCTTGCCTTCGCCCTCGACCGCGGTGCGGGCGGCCTTGAGGACCGCCATGATCTCGACCGGGTGGTGGCCGTAGTCGTCGAAGACCTGGATGCCGTTCCAGGTGCCGGTCGGGGTGAAGCGGCGCTTGACGCCGGTGAAGTCGGCGAGGCCCTTGCGGATCGCTTCGGGCGCGATGCCGAGTTGATCGGCGACGGCGACCGCGGCGGTGGCGTTGGCGATGTTGTGGATGCCCGGCATGGCGACGACGAGGTCGGGAATGACCTTCTCGATGCCGGTGACGCGATCGCGCAGCTTGACGGTAAAGCGCGACTGGCGGCCGAGCACCTGGACGTCGCTGTAGCGCACGTCGGCCTGCGGGTTGGTGCCGTAGGTGACGATGCGGCGGTCCTCGATCTTGCCGACCAGGGCCTGCACTTCCGGATGATCGAGGCACATCACGGCGAAGCCGTAGAAGGGGACGTTCTCGACGAAGTGCTTGAAGGCGTCCTTGACCTTGTCGAAGGTGCCGTAGTGGTCGAGGTGTTCGGGATCGATGTTGGTGACCACCGCGATGTCGGCGGGCAGCTTGACGAAGGAGCCGTCGCTCTCGTCCGATTCCACCACCATCCACTGGCCGGAGCCGAGACGGGCGTTGGTGCCGTAGGCGTTGATGATGCCGCCGTTGATGACGGTCGGATCGAGGCCGCCGGCGTCGAGCAGCGCCGCCACCATCGAGGTGGTGGTGGTCTTGCCGTGGGTGCCGCCGACTGCGATCGCCGACTTGAAACGCATCAGTTCGGCGAGCATCTCGGCGCGGCGCACGACCGGCAGGAAGCGCTCGCGCGCCGCCACCAGCTCCGGATTGCCGGGCTTGATCGCCGAGGAGACGACGACGACGCGGGCCTCGCCGAGGTTGGCACCGTCGTGGCCGACGAAGACCTTGATGCCCTTCTCGCGCAGGCGCTGGACGTTGGCGTTGTCGGCGGCGTCCGAGCCCTGGACCTGGAAGCCGAGGGTGTGCAGCACCTCGGCGATGCCGCTCATGCCGATGCCGCCGATCCCGACGAAATGCACGGGTCCGATGGTCGAGGGCATCTTCATGGGGGAGGTCCTTCCGGTTCCGTCGCGGTGCGGGCGTCGCGAGAGGCTCACCGCGCTCACGAGCGCACGAACGATTCGCGCCTGTCTAATCAGGTTTCGTCCGAAGGTCGAGGCTTGGCAACCGGTTCGGATCACCCGCCACGACGGCCGGGTCGTTCCGTGGAACCGGGACCGGTGCCATCTCGGCCTCTCGTACACCCCGTGGGCGGAACTGCCGACCCTCCGACGAAGGCGATCGCAATTCGTCCGACTTGTTCGGTGTTTCGTTTGCAGCTATGAGTTGCTCGATACTTGATGTCGTTTCGAGATTTTTCCATGCGATCGGCTGCCGCAGTATCGAGCGATTCTCGACAAGCACCTCCGTCCACACGTTCGGGCGCCGGTCGTATAAAGTATATCGATGGATTACGTGGTCTCGCGATCGCGATGGTGATCCTCTATCACTCATATTCCCGGTGGCCGGAATCGTATCCATATGGCGATAAATTCGTCGGCTCCTACCTCACCGACACGAAGGTCGTCGGTGTGCAGTTGTTCTTCATCATATCCGGCTTCGTCATTCTGATGACGCTGTCGGCGGCTTCGAGATTCACGACCTTCCTGTACAGACGCTGGTTGCGCCTCTTTCCGGCGATGGTGGTCTGCTCGGCGATCGTGTTGGCGACGGTCGATTTCTTTCCCGAACGACCGGGAGGGGCGCTCGCGCCGACCGATCTGATCCCGGGGCTCAGCCTGTTGGGAGAGCACGTCGTCAATTTCGTCACGCGGAACGCCTTCTCGGTCAAATCGTTGGAAGGTTCGTTCTGGTCACTCTACGTCGAGTTCCGCTTCTACCTGTTCTTCGGCTTCATGTATTTCTTCATCGGGCGGCGTGCGGCGATCGCCTCGCTTCTCGCCGCCTACGTCCTCTATCAGATTTCAGTGGTGACGACCGAGGTCGGAAGCTCATTGTACGTAGCGGCAGCGGCCGAATTCGACGGCAAGGTGCATCTTCGTAAGTTGTTGTCCTTCTTCGGTTTCGAATATTATATCTGGTTCTTTGCCGGGGCTCTCTATTTCGAATACCTGCGATCCGAGCGGAGGTGGCTTCTGGCGGTCGCGGCGATCTCGAGCGTCGTCGGGGCGCTGGCGAGCAGCCAACCACTGGCGGCGGACATCTTCATCTGTCTGGTGTTCTTCGCCGCGTCGACATCCTCGTTCGTCCGCGGAATTCTGTCGACGCCGGTCCTCCAGGTCATCGGCTTCGTCAGTTATCCGCTGTATCTCATCCACGAGAACATGGTGGTCGCGACGATCGTGAAGGTCGGGCGCATCGCACCGTGGATGCCTCCGGTTCTGGTGCCGATCCTGCCGATCGCCCTGACGGTGGCGATCGCCTTCGTCGTCGCGCGATGGGTCGAACCGGTGGCCAAATCCGTCGTTCGTCGATCGATCGAGACGGCCGCTCGCGCGATCTGATGCCGGGCTCACGAAATACGGACCGTTTGCCGGGCGGTTCAGTTTCGAAGGTCGGTGCTCCAGCGTCCCCTCCTCCACGAGGGGGGAGAGGACCGGATGCGAGCGTCCTCGGAAATGCCACGTCGATACGAGTGGGGATTTCGTCGGTTCGGCACGAGCCGTGCCCGATCGGAGCGCCTCGCCCGAGATTCACCGAGCAGCGGAGCGGGGCGCTCCACACCGATGCCTCCCGTCGCGCCCCGGCGCCGTGTCATAGCGAGTTCACGAAATTCGGACTCGTCCGAATTTCGTGAGTTGCGGCCCGACCGGCCGACGCCCGTTCGGGCTTGCCTTCGCGGATGAAGTTCCGAACAGGTCGGAACTTCATCCGCTCGGTATCAGGTGATGACGTCCGGCGTGTCGCGGCCGGTGCGGCGTTCGATGCCGGCGAGCGAATTGGCCGCTTCGAGGACGCCGGCCAGCACCATCTGCGGGTCGAGGTCCTGGCGATCCGGGTCGGCTTCGAAGATCTCGACGTAGAGGCGCAGCGTCGCGCCTTCGGTGCCGGTGCCGGAAAGGCGGAAGACGGCGCGTGAGCCGTTGTCGAAGGCGATGCGGATGCCCTGGCGGGTCGACACCGAGCCGTCGGTCGGATCGGTGTAGGCGAAATCGTCGGCGGTCTCGATGAGCAGGCCGACCGAGACCTTGCCCGGCAGGTAGGGCAGGGCGGCGCGCAGGTCGTCGAAGAGCGCATCGGCGACATCGGTCGGCAGGCGCTCGTAGTCGTGGCGCGAATAGTAGTCGCGGCCGTAGGTCTTCCAATGGTCGTGAACGATCTCGGCGATCGACTGGCCGCGCGCGGCGATGATGTCGAGCCAGATCAGTACCGCCCACAGGCCGTCCTTCTCGCGGACATGGTCGGAGCCGGTGCCGGCGCTCTCCTCGCCGCAGATGGTGACGCGGCCGGCGTCGAGAAGATTGCCGAAGAACTTCCAGCCGGTCGGAGTCTCGAAGAGCGGCACGCCGAGACGTTCGGCGACGCGGTCGGCGGCGCGCGAGGTCGGCATCGAGCGGGCGATGCCCTTGACGCCGGAGAGATATCCCTTGGCGTGGTGGAGGTTCGCCGCGAGCAGGGCGAGGCTGTCCGACGGGGCGACGGAGATGCCGCGGCCGAGGACGATGTTGCGGTCGCCGTCACCGTCGGAAGCCGCGCCCATGTCCGGCGCGTCGGGGCCGAACATCAGGTCGAACAGGTCCTTGGCGTGCACCGGGTTCGGATCGGGATGGTGATGGCCGAAGTCGGGCAGCGGCGTGCCGTTGATCACGGTGCCCTTCGGCGCGCCGAGTTCGCCTTCGAGGATGGCGGTGGCGTAGGGGCCGGTGATGGCGCTCATGGCGTCGAAGCGCAGGGTGAAGCCGGAGGCGAAGAGGGCGCGGATGCGGTCGAAATCGACCAGCTCGCGCATCATCTCGACGTAATCCGCCACGGGATCGACGATCTCCACCACCATGCCGGCGAGATCGAAGGTGCCGAGCGTGTCGACCGACGGGGCGGCTTCGTCGACGATCGCGTATTCGGCGATCGATTTCGTCGCCGCGAAGATGGCGTCGGTCACGCCTTCCGGGGCGGGGCCACCGTTCGAGACGTTGAACTTGAGGCCGAAGTCTTCGTCGGGGCCGCCGGGATTGTGCGAAGCGGAGAGCACGAAGCCGCCGTAGGCGCCGCGTCGACGGATGAGGTTGGAGGCCGCCGGGGTCGACAGGAAGCCGTGCTGGCCGACGATCGCCTTGGCGGCGCCGTTGGCGGCGAGCATGCGCAGGATCACGCCGATGGCGGTGTCGTTGTAGTAGCGGCCGTCGCCGCCGACCACGATGTCGCGGCCCTTCACGCCGCCGGCGCCGTCGATGATCGCCTGGACGTAATTCTCGAGATAGCCCGGGGTCATGAACACCCGGGTCTTCTTGCGCAGGCCCGAGGTGCCGGGCTTCTGGCCGTCGATCGGTGTGGTGGAGACGGTGCGAACGGCCATGAGCGGCTCCCGAACATTCGAAGCGGGCGATGCTACTTCCCTAGCGGAGGCGGCGGCGGAATTCCATACGGGGTCGACCGGGTGCGGCGAGGGAAGAGGGGGCGGTCGGCCCGATGCCTTTTCGTGCAGGGCGCGCGCGAGGTCGTCCGCCGGTCGAGCCTCGAGGTTCGCGGACATCGGTCCTTCGAATTTTGCGGATCGCCCACGAAGAGATCTGCGTGCGGCGCAGAGGTGGAATTCGGAAAGTTCGGTCGACCTTGCAAGAAATCGCAGGCACCATGGTCTTCGTATGAACCGGAGAACCGGTCGAAGAGAAGCGGGTCGGCACGAACCCGCCGGGCGAGGAACGTCGAGGCCGGGCCGAAACCCCGGATACCCGAACGATGGAGCCTCCCATGATCCGTTTCCTCGAAGTCGCCCGCCGCGCCTTCCGCCGTCCGGCGCGTCCCGCCGTCGATCGCGGCATGTGGGAATCCTCGACCTGCGCGACGTTGCGTCGCCATTGGATCGATCCGCTCGAGCGGGGATGATCGGGAGGTCGTGATCCCGTCTCGCGCCGAGGAGCCTCCCGTGTCCGCCTTCGAACAACCGCCGGACTCCTCGCCCGTGATCCGCACCATCGCCATGCCGGGCGACACCAATCCGGCCGGCGACATCTTCGGCGGCTGGCTGATGGCCCACATGGACCTCGCCGCCGGCAACGTGGCGACGCGCCGGGCGCGCGGTCGTGCCGCGACGGTGGCGGTGGAGGCGATGGCGTTCCACCGGCCGGTACTGGTCGGCGACGAGGTGAGTTTCTACGGCACGATCGTCGGCACCGGGCGCACCTCGGTGAAGATCCTCATCGAAGCGTGGCGCCGGCCGCGCGAGACCGACGCCATGGAGAAGGTGACGAGCGCCGTCTTCACCTTCGTGGCGATCGGCGAGGACCGCAAGTCGCGGGTGTTGCCGGAAGGGTGACGCCTTCACGCCGCGGTGCGGCGGGCCTTCGACGACATCATCGCGATCAGGGTCAGGACCGCCAGGGTGAGGGGGGCGAAGGAGACCATCAGGACGGTGCTCCAGCCGGCCGAGGTCAACAGGCTCCCGGAGGCGAAGGAGCCGATCGCCATGGTGCCGAAGACGAGGAAGTCGTTGAGCGACTGGACGCGGGTCCGCTCCTCCGGGCGATGGCACTCGAGGACCATCGCCGAGGCGCCGACGAAGCCGAAGTTCCAGCCGACGCCGAGCAGGATCAGCGTCGCCCAGAAATGGGCGACGTCGACGCCGAGCAGGCCGATGACGGCCGAGAGCGCGATCAGCGCCAGACCGACGGCGACGATCCGCGGCGCGCCGAAGCGGCTGATCAGCGTTCCGGTGAAGAAGCCGGGCGCGTACATGGCGATGATGTGCCACTGCAGGCCGAGGTTCGAGTCCTCCAGCGACAGGCCGCACATGCGCATCGCCAGCGGCGCGGCGGTCATCAGGAAGTTCATCAAGAGGTAGGAGACGACTCCGCAGACGACGGCGGTGACGAAGCGCGACTGGCGGGCGATCTCCCACAGCGGCCGGCCGCCGGCGGTTTCCGCCCTGCTCGGCTTGGGCAGCCGCACGCCGGCGAGGACGGCGGCCGACACCGCGGCGACCGCGGCCTGGGCCACATAGGTCGCGGCGAAGAGGTAGGGCTGCCACAGGTTCATCGTCCAGGTGACGAGCTGCGGGCCGATGACGCCGGCGAAGACGCCGCCGGCCATGACCAGCGACATGGCGCGGGCGCGCCCCTCGGCCGGCACGCAATCGGCGGCGGCGAAGCGGAACGACAGCACGACCGCGGCATAGGCGCCGCCGAGGAAGGTCGCGACGCAGAACAGCCAGAACGAGCCCATCACCGAGGCGAGTGCGGCGAGCAGGCCGGCGACGACACCGGCGCCGGTTCCCGCGAGAAACGCGGCGCGGCGACCGTGGCGCCGGGCGATGGCGCCGGCCGGCAGGGTGCAGGCGGCCATGCCGACGACGAAGATCGAGATCGGCAGGGTGGCGAGCGTGGCGTGGGGGGCGAGCACGTTGCCGACGATGGCACCGGTGGCGTAGACGACCGCCGCGTTGGCGCCGGCCAGCGCCTGGGCGATGGCGAGCCTGAGGACATCGGCATTGCCGGAGTGCGCCGGGACCGGCGGGGCGACATCGATCGGGATTTCCGTTCCGGACATCGTGCCCTCGGTTTCGACGCTTCGGCTCGTGCAGGCCGAGGCGCGCATCTTCGTCGGAAAGAATCGGTCACGGCGTCTCGGTCGTCGAACGTCGTTTCGACCGCCCACCGGACCGGTACACGAACAACCGCGGGACGGCTCTCGGAGGACGTCGACCATCTAGCGCGCGAAGAGGTCCGTCGCCATGGCTTCGGAGACGATTTTTCGTGTTCGCACCGCTCTTCGATGGATCCGGTTCAGGTCGCCGGCTCGAATCGGAGAATTCCCGCCACTCTCGGTCCGGAGCCGGTATCGGAGGGATGGGCGACGCCGTCCATCACCGTCACCTCCGGGAAGTCGAAGGGGCCGACCCCCTCGATACATGCGACGTTGATGCCGAACTGGTTCGGGTTCGAGCGGCGCTGGTGATGGGTGTGGATCCCGCAGGTCTTGCAGAAGTAATGCTTCGCCGTGCCGGTGTTGAACCGATAGAGCGTCAGGTTGTCTTCGCCCTGGACGAATTCGATGTCCGAGAGATCTGCCGAGACGGCGATCGCGCCGCGCATCCGGCAGTAGGAGCACGAACACCGGCGGGCCGTCGCGAATTCGTCGGTCAAGCGAACGCGGAAACGCACCGAACCGCAGTGGCAGGCCGCTTCGTGCCGTGGTCTCGGATCGCTCATCGTCGGTTCTTCTCGCTCACGTGGCCGCGGTCGGCATCAGCTCGTACGGCCCCTTCCAGCCGGGGAGGCTCGCGATACGGTCGGCCCAGGCCTTGATTGCCGGGAACTTGTCCCAGCGATCGAGGCCGGTCTCCTCGGTGTAGTAGACGTAACCGACGAGCGAGAAGTCGGCGATGGTCGGGCGGTCGGCGACCATGAAGTCGCGCCCCTGGAGATGCTTCTCCACCACCTTGTAGGCGTCGACGACGCGGCCGCGGAGGAACTCGGTCGCCGCCGTCTCGGGGAACTTCTTGATGCCGACGAGGAAGCGCAAGGTCGCGAAGTAGCTGGTGAACTTGTGATTGTCGAAGAGGATCCAGCGCCAGATCTCGCGCTTCTCGGCCGGCGTGGTGCCGCCGAACCTGCCCGTCACCTCGGCGAGGTAGTCGAGGATGACACCGGACTGGGTGAGGACGAGGCCGGCGTGCTCGAGCACCGGTGCCTCGCCCATCTCGTTGACGCTCTCGCGCCACTCCGGCGACCGCGTCGCGCCGTCGAAGAAGGGGATCCACTTCGGCGTCCAGTCGCAGCCGGAAAGCTCCAGCATCAGCGCCGCCTTGTAGGAGTTGCCGCTCTCGCCGAAGCAGGTCAGGACGAATTCGCTCATCGAGGCACCTTTGCGTAAGGGCGGTTGCGGTCAGGAAGCGGAGCGTTCGAGGGGGGCGCAGGCGCGGGTGAGCCAAGCGCGGGTCTCGGCGTCGAGCAGCGGGCCGATCACGGTCTCGACGCGGGCGTGATAGGCGTCGAGCCAGCGCAGATCGTCTCGGCTCATCAGGGACGCATCGATCAGGCGGGTGTCGATCGGCACCAGGGTCAGCGTCTCGAAGCCGAGCATCGGCCGCTCGCCGCCGTCGACCTTGCGCGCCTCGTGGACCAGCTCGAGGTTCTCGATACGGATGCCGTAGGCGCCGGTCATGTAGTAGCCGGGCTCGTTCGACAGGATCATGCCGGGTTCGAGCGCCACCGTGCCGGTCTTGGAGATGCGCTGCGGGCCCTCGTGCACCGACATGTGGCTGCCCACCCCGTGGCCGGTGCCGTGGTCGTAGTCGAGGCCGGCCTTCCACAGGGCGATGCGGGCGAGCGTGTCGAGCGCCGAGCCGGGCGTGCCGACGGGGAAGCGGGCGGTCGAAATGGCGATGTGGCCCTTCAGCACCAGGGTGAAGGCGCGTTTCATCGCGGCAGAGGGCGTACCGACGGCGATGGTGCGGGTGACGTCGGTGGTGCCGTCGCGGTACTGGGCGCCGCTGTCGAGCAGGAACGGGCAGTCGCGATCGATCGGCCGGTTGGTCGCCCGGCTGGAGTGATAGTGGACGATGGCGCCGTTCGGCCCGGCGCCCGAGATGGTCGGGAAGGAGAGGTCGAGCAGTTCGCCGGTGGCGGCGCGGCAGCCCTCCAGCTTCTCGCAGCAGGTGATCTCGTCGGTGGTGTGCCCCTCGGCGTCGAACCAGGCGAGGAAGCGCGCCATGGCGACGCCGTCGCGGATGTGGGCGGCGCGGGCGCCGGCGATCTCGGTGTCGTTCTTGCGTGCCTTGGGCAGGGTGATCGGATCGTCGCCCTCGACCAGCGTCGCGCCGGCTTCCGCCAGACGGCGGGCGAGGATCTCCGAGGTCCAGGCCGGATCGAACAGCACCTTCGCCTTCATCTCGCCGAGGCGGGCGAGGGTGGGCAGCAGTTCGGCCGGAGAGGCGAGATCGCAATAGGGCGCGAGGTGGGCGGCGACCGCCTCGGAGAGCTTCTCGGGTGCGACGAAGAGCATGGCGCGACCCTCGCGCGGCAGCAGCGCATGGGCGAGCGGCACCGGATTGTGGGGGATGTCGCGGCCACGGATGTTGAAGATCCAGGCGATCGAATCCGGTTGGACGAGGAGCAGATGGTCGGCGTTCGCCCCGGCGATGGTCGGGGCGATGCGGGCGAATTTCTCCGCCACGTCCTCGCCGGCGACGGCGGCCGGGTGGACGACGAGCGGTCCCGTCGGCGGGGCAGGGCGATCGCTCCAGACGGTGTCGAGGGGGTTGGGCTCGACCGGAGCGAGGGTTCCGCCCGCCGCCTCGACCGCCTCGCGCAGGCGACGGACGCCGGCGACCGTGTGGAGCCAGGGGTCGTAGCCGATGCGATCGCCGGCCGAGACCTCGGCCTTCAGCCAGACGTGCGGCGGGGTGGCGACGATGTCGCCGGGGGTGAAGACGGTGGTGTCGACCTCTTCGCCGACCTGGAGGCGGTAGCGCCCGTCGACCAGGATCGTCGCCTTCTCGGCCAGGACGACCGCGGCGCCGGCGGAGCCGGAGAAGCCGGTCAGCCAGCGCAGGCGTTCGGCGCTCGGCGCGACATATTCGGATTGGAACTCGTCGGCGCGCGGGACGAGGAACCCGGTCAGCCCGAGGCGGGCGAGTTCGGCGCGCAGGAGAGCGGTGCGGGGGGCGCCGACGGTGGGGTCGGCATGGGTGTCGAAGCTCTGGAACATGCGGCCGACTGTAACGCTTCGCGGCCATGTGACAACGGGGAGCACCGCCGGTGCTCCCCGTTGTTCGAAAGTTCCTCATGCGATCTTCGGCGGGCGGTGGCCGTGTGGATCGGGGACCGGCCGGCCCGGACAGGTTCTAGCCCGCGGCGAGAAGAATCGTCTCGATGTCGGCGATGGTGTGGCGTACGAGATCCTTGTCGATCTCGGCGGTGACACAGGCCTTCGCTTCTTTACTCAGATCCTGACGCAGTTCGGCGAGGATACGCGGTGGGGCGACGAGGATGAGGTGCTTGTAGCGGCCCTCGTGTGCGGCGCTGTTCAGCTCGGCGGCGATGCCGGCGGCGAAGCGGCGCGCTTCCTCTTCGTGCCAATCGGTGGTCTCCATCGACGAACGCATACCGCCCACGCTGGCGAAGGCTCGGCCGGGAGCGTCCGTACCCTGTTCGCGGGTCGCGGGGTTCTGCTGTTCGCGCGTGGCGATGCAGTGGAGGTTGGGTTGCTCGGCCAGACCATCGTTGCGAAGGAACAAGGCCTTGCGGCCGTCACCGACCAGGACCCAGGTTCCGTTGGCGATCTTCATACGGGGCATCGTCTTGCTCCCCTGATCTTGCGATCCACGAGGAACATGAGACACCCGGCGAAGGGTCTCGTCCTTGATCCCGCGCAAGGATCGACGGAATTGCCGAAGCAGGGTCAACGGCAATGCCCCGTCTCAGCGGTCACCCGTCTCCAGCACCAGCGCCAGCCAGCCGTCGCGCTCGACCTCGAAGGCGAGGCGCAGGCCCTGGGCGAAATAGGCGGCGAGCACCAGTTGCCGCTCGACGGTCCGCAGGCCGGACAGAACGACCGTCGAACGACGCGCCAGTCGGGCGGCGATCGGATAGGCGAGTTTGGTCAGCGGGCGGGCGAGAATGTTGGCGACGACCAGATCATAGGGACCCTCGCGGGCGATGAGGTCCGAGGTCATGCCGTCGGCGACGATGCCGCGGAACTCGGAGGCGACGCCGTTGAGCGCGGCGTTGCGGATCGAGATGTCGACGGCGACGCGGTCGATGTCTGTGGCGATGACCGGTGCGTGGAGGACGCGGGCCAGCGCGATGGCGAGCACACCGGTGCCGGTGCCGAGGTCGAGCGGGCGCTCGAAGCGCTTCGACTTCAAGAGCCGGTCGAGGGCCATCAGGCAGCACCAGGTGGTGGCGTGGTGGCCGGTGCCGAAGGCCATCTCGGCGTCGATCTCGATCGACACGCCCGACGGCGGGCGGCGATGGCGATCGTGGCTGCCGTGGACGAAGAAGCGGCCGGCTGCGACCGGGTGGCGGATCTCCTCGCTCATGGCGATCCAGTTGGCGTCGAGATCGAGCACCGTGGTCGAGAGGTCCGCGCCGAAGGCGTCGGAGCCGAGGGCGTCGCGCACCGTCTCGGCGGCGGCCTCCTCGCTCTCGGCGTCGAAGACCAGGACATCGACCGACCACACTTCCGAATAGGGCACGGTCTCTTCGCGGGTGACGGGATAGCCCTCGACCTCGAAGGCCTCGCCGAGCAGGCGCTCGAGGCGTTCGGATTCGGGACCCTCGGCGACGAGGCGGACCTGGACGGCGGGCATGGATCTGCTCCTCAGGGCTTCTGGAAGGTGAGCGAAGCCCATTCCTTGATCGAACGGCGGGAGACGAGGCTGAGGCCCCGCGAGCGATAGGCGCTTTCGAGCCGCGCCTGTTCGCCGATGCGCAGACCGGCGACGACGAGGAAGCCGCCGGGCGCCATCAGCGCCACCACGTCGCCGGCCATGGCGCAGAGCGGATCGGGCAGGATGTTGGCGAGCACCAGATCGAAGGGCGCGGCGCGGCGGATGCGGACATCGCCGAGGCCGTCGGCGACGAGGGCGCGGAAGGCGCGGTCGACACCGTTGAGGCGGCGATTGCGCTCGGCGGTCGCCACCGCGTGCGGGGCGATGTCGGTGGCGAGGACCGGCGTCGTCGGGGCGAGGCGCGAGAAGGCGAGGCCGAGGATGCCGGTGCCGGTGCCGAGATCGAGGACGTTGCGCGGTCGCGCGAATTTCAGGATCTCGTCGAGGCCGGCGAGCGACAGTTGGGTCGAGGCGTGGTCGCCCGAGCCGAAGGCCGACGACGCCTCGATGAGGACGTCCTCGCGGCGCAGCTCCGCCGGGCGATTGTGCTCGCCGAAGACGCGGAAGCGGCCGGCGCGGATCGGCGGCAACTCGTCGAGGCCGATGGCGGCCCAGTCGGCGCCGTCGAGCGGCTTCAGCGTGGCGCGGGAAAGCGTGGCGAGCGCCGCCTCGCGGGAGGCGATGCCCTCCGTCTCGAGGAGGTCGGCCAGCGTCTCGGCGAGATCGGTCTCGTCGAGGGCTTCGGGGAAGAAGGCCTCGACGCCCCAGGTGCCGTCGCCGTGGTCGAAGGCGCCGGCGGCGTCGGCGAAGGCGAAGACGATCTCGCCTTCCCCCAGCGCATCGGCGATGCGGGTGGCGAGCGAGCGGGTGGTCGTCAGGCGAAAGACATGGGTCGGCATGGGCCGCGGCAATAGCACGGGCGAGCCGCGCTGTCGCCTCGTCGGGACGCTCTCGGCGCGGTGGCCCGATCAGACCGGCGCCGCGAACCGGAACACGGCGGCGCCGAAGACCGAGATCGCGATCAGCCCGGCGTAGTGGACGGCGGTGGCGTAGCGCCGTGTCCGGTGCGGCAAGCCGGCCAGTCCGAGGGCGATGGCGAAGGAGAAGAACGGCCAGATCGCCGCGAGATAGCGGGTCTGGAGATCGGCGAGAATTCCTTGATTGCGCATGCTGAACCAGGCGTGGACGAAGTGCAGGACGACGAAGAGAGCGGTGGTGAGGAGGCCGACACGCGCCAGTGTCGAGGTCCGTCGGTCGGCCGGGATGCTTCGCAGCGAGAGGGCGGCGGCGACGAAGAGGGCGATCAGGATCGCGCCCGCATCGAAGTCGTCGGCGCGATAGGGGAGGCGGCGGCCCAGATGATCGAGATAGAGACCGGCGAAGTCGAGAAGCCCGATCGCGGCGCGGTCGGCCGGTGCGATCACCTCGAACCAGTCGGGGAAGGCGGCCGGTATCCAGACCGGACGGCCGTGGGTCGCGAACGTCACCGGCGTCGGGACGAGTCCGACGAGGAGACCGGCGGCGGGGAGGAGCGTTTCGGCGCCGAGCAGGCGCGTCCGGCCGGTGGTGACATCCACCGATCTCAGCAACACGACGGCGGTCGCGCCGGCGACGAGGCCGGTGAACTTGGTCCAGCCGAGGAGCGCGAGGAGCAAGGCGATCGCCCAGGGCGGGGCGCGGTCGCGGGCGAGGAGGAAGAACAAGGCGCCGATCTCGGCGATCATCAGGTCGTCGTTGTTGACGAGGCCGGCGACGCCGATGGTCACCGGCAGACCGAAGAGCGTGGCGATGAAGACGAGGCGGGCGTGTGGGTCGGTCAATCGCGTGACGCCACCGAAGCCTGCCAGCAGCAGGCCGACGGCGACGAGGCCGAGGTCGACGAACCGAACCGGCCGCGGGTCGCCGGGCGTCGCGGCGGCGAGTGGCGCGACGGCGAGGTGATAGAGCGGCGGATGGGCGAGGTAGTTCGGCTGGTCGCTCCAGTCGATGCCGGCATCGTCGAGCATGCGCAGGGCGTCGTGATCCGGCAGAAGCGTCGGCCGCTCGGCCATGGCGCGCGCGTAGGAATAGTGCGCCAGTTCGTCGAACTCGTCGTCGAGCGGCAGGGTCGCGGCGACGATGCCGGCGGTGATCGAAACCAGGACGACGAGAAGGAGGAGCAGGCGGACCGCCGGGTCGTGGCGCCATGTCGCGACCGCGACGGACGACGCGCCGGACGGGGGCGCCGGAGCGAGATCTACGTGAGCCATGGTCCACCCTCGAGCACCGCGAGAATCGTGGATCACCGCCGATTCCACGGAGCGTGAGGATGGCGTCGCCGCCGTCACGGCGAACGTTTTCATGAAGTATGAGAGTTGTGATGATCGGCGCTCGTGATGAGAGGTGGTGACGCCGATGGTGACGCCGGCGGTGACGGGTGACGGACACGGTGGCACGGCTTCATCGCCGCGAGCGATCGTGCGGGGGCCGCGGTCACATCACCGCCCCACGACGTTCATACTTTCTTCACGATAGGGGTGTTCAATCGCAGTCATGGAGATCGGCGCCGCCTGCGGCGAGGATCTCGGGAAGCCTCCCCGATCTTCGGGTCGACCACGGATGTACTGGCGGGCGAAACGATCGAGGACGGCACACAGGAAGCCCCGGATGGGAGGCGAAAGGCCTCACCGCCGGGGTTTTTTGCGTCTGGGGGAGGGATTTGCGGATGCGTCTTCGTCCGTACTCGACGGACAGTCACCGGGCATGTTGATGTTGATGCGTATAAGAGGAGGAGTAGACCTTCATGCGCCGTAGCAGAGCACCTGGACGTTTCGTTTACATGAGTATTTAGCGCAGCGACCCGCCCATGATCTTAACGAGTATCTGTTTAGCTGTCCACGCCTAGTAAGTGCAGTCAGCCCTTTCTTGTAAATGCTCCCCTTCACCCCGTCGGGCTGACGAACCCGTCCAACACCCGCTTCCTTCCTGCCCGATCGAAATCGATCGTCAGCTTCTCGCCGTCCACTTCCGCCACCGTGCCGTTGCCGAACTTCTGGTGGAAGACGCGGTCGCCGACGGCGTAGTTGGGTTTGGTGGTGGCGATCGACTTGGCGATGAGGGCGCCTTCGATCACCTTGACCTTCTTGTCGTGGATCGGGTTGCCCCAGCGGTCGCGCAACGGACCGCGGTCGCCGCGGCCGGAGGACCAGTCGCCGCGCTCGCGGCCGGAGAAGCCACCGCCGCGTGATCCGCTTCCGCCCGACCAGTCGCCGCGCTGGAAATCGCCGCGGCCGCTGTCCGAGAAGCCGCCCGGCCCGTTCCTACCCTGCGCTTCGCCGAAACGGCCGCGCCCCGCGCCGCTCCAGCCCTGGTCGGTGCCGGCGCGGGTCTCGGCGGTCTGGTCGTAGTCGTCGTGATGCGAGCCGTAGCCGCCCACCGTGCGGCCCGACTTCTGCGCCTGGGCGCGCTGCCAGCCGGGCGTCGAATAGGTCGAGCCGAAGGGCTCCACCTGATCGAAGCGCGAGCGGCCGTAGCCGCCGTAGCTCGAGCCCGACTGGCGGATCTCGACGTGAGGCTCGGGCAACTCGTCGAGGAAGCGCGAGGGGATCGACGACTGCCACGAGCCGTGGATGCGGCGGTTGGTGGCGAACCAGATCAGCGCGCGGCGCTTGGCGCGGGTGATGCCGACATAGGCCAGTCGCCGCTCCTCCTCGAGCCCGGCGCGGCCGCCTTCGTCGAGCGCCCGTTGATGCGGGAAGAGGCCTTCCTCCCAGCCGGGGAGAAAAACCGTCTCGAATTCGAGGCCCTTGGCCGAGTGCAGCGTCATCAGGTTGACGGCGTCGAGCGAGGCGTCGTTCTCGGTGTCCATCACCAGCGACACGTGCTCGAGGAAGGCGGGCAGGCTCTCGTAGTCCTCCATCGCCTTCAGGAGTTCCTTGAGGTTCTCCAGCCGCCCCGGCGCCTCGGCCGATTTGTCGTTCTGCCACATCTCGGTGTAGCCGGACTCGTCGAGGATCAGGCCGGCGAGTTCGGTGTGGGGGAGCGCATCGAGTTGGCCGCGCCAGCGCTCGAAGCTCTGGACGAGGCCCTTCAGCGTGGTGCGCGCCTTGGGCTTCAGCTCCTCGGTCTCGACGATGCGGCGCGACGCCTCGGTGAGCGGCACGCCCTGGAGACGGGCCAGCGCGTGGACCTGTTGCAGGGTGGCGTCGCCGAGGCCGCGCTTCGGCGTGTTGACGATGCGCTCGAAGGCGAGATCGTCGGCCGGCTGTGAAACGACGCGGAAGTAGGCGAGCGCGTCGCGGATCTCCATGCGCTCGTAGAAGCGCGGGCCGCCGATGACCCGGTAGGGGAGCCCCAAGGTGACGAAGCGGTCTTCGAATTCGCGCATCTGGAAGGAGGCGCGCACCAGGATGGCGATCTCGTTCAGCGCATGGCCCTTGCGCTGCAGGCTCTCGATCTCGTCGCCGATCGAGCGGGCCTCTTCCTCGCTGTCCCAGGCGTTGGCGACGGTGACCTTGTCGGCGTCGTCGTGGTTCTCCTCGGTGAAGAGCGTCTTGCCCAATCGGCCCTCGTTGTGGGCGATGAGGTGGGAGGCAGAGGCGAGGATGTGGGGGGTGGAGCGATAGTTGCGCTCCAGCCGGATCACCAGGGCGCCCGGGAAGTCCTTCTCGAAGCGCAGGATGTTGTCGACCTCGGCGCCGCGCCAGCCGTAGATCGACTGGTCGTCGTCGCCGACGCAGCAGACGTTCTTGGTGCCGACCGCGAGCAGGCGCAGCCAGATGTACTGGGCGACGTTGGTGTCCTGATATTCGTCGACGAGGATGTAGCGGAAGCGGCGCTGCCAGTCGGAAAGCACGTCCGGATGCGTCTTCCAGATGCGGATGACGTGGAGGAGAAGGTCGCCGAAGTCGCAGGCGTTGAGCGTCGTCAAGCGGTTCTGATAGGCGCGGTAGAGGTCGCCGCCCTTGCCGTTGGCGAAGGCCCGGCCCTCCAGCGGCGGCACCTCGTTCGGGCCGAGCCCCTTGTTCTTCCAGCCGTCGATGAAGGCGGCGAACTGGCGGGCCGGCCAGCGCTTCTCGTCGATGCCCTCGGCCTGGATGATCTGCTTGATCAGCCTGAGCTGGTCGTCCATGTCGAGGATGGTGAAGTCGGATCCGAGACCCACCAGCTCGGCGTGGCGGCGCAGGATCCAGGTACCGATGGCGTGGAAGGTGCCGAGCCAGGGCATGCCCTCGACCCGCTCGCCGACGAGCCGGCCGATGCGCTCCTTCATCTCGCGCGCCGCCTTGTTGGTGAAGGTGACGGCGAGGATTTCGCCGGGCCGGGCGAGGCCCTGGGAGAGAATATGGGCGATGCGGGTGGTCAGCACCCGGGTCTTGCCGGTGCCGGCGCCGGCGAGCACCAGCACCGAGCCTTCCGTCGCCTCGATGGCGCGGCGCTGCTCGTCGTTGAGGCCGCGGAAGAAGTCGGGCCGATGGGCGGGGGCGTTGGCGGCCGCGGCGCGGGCGGCGATGCCGCCCGGTCTGGGAGGGGGCGCGTCGAGAGGCGCGCGGCCGGCGATGCCTCCGGGGCCGCGAGCGGGATGCGGCGGCGCAGGGTCACGCGCCCGCCCGGGGCGGGCGCCGGGCAGCGGGATAGGGCAGTCGTCGTCGTCCCAGTCGAAACCGTTGGTCATGCCTTGCGAGGGGGATCCCTGATCGTGATCGCCGGCCGCACCGGCCGATGATTCTCTGTTCGTTCCGCCGGACTATAGCAGGGATGCGGCGAGGGTGGGGCGATGGCGGGGTGAGGCGGCGCTCACCGCTCGGCGTCCGTCGCCTGCGATCGCACGTCGCCGATCACCTGACCGAACACCACCTTGGGGCCGTCGCCGTCGGGGGGGCGTTTCGGGGGCTTGTCGGGGATGGGGAGCGGGTAGATCAGGCGGGGCGGCAGGCGGTGGACGAGGACGGCGGTCAAGACCAGCACCAGCGAGCCGGCGATCACCGGGGTGAACAGGAACGACCAGTCGGGGTGCGTCAGCATCACCACCAGGGCGGTGGCGCCGGCGGGCGGGTGGGTGAGGCGGATCAGGCCGAGCAGGGCGATCACCGCGCCGACGGTGACGGCGAGGACGATCGGGCCGCGCGGGGCGAGATGGTCGACGATCAACGAGATGGCGGCGGCGACGGCGTGGCCGCCGAGCACGTTGGCCGGTTGCGACAGCGGGCTCTCGGGCATGCCGAAGACCAGCACCGCCGAGGCGCCGAGGGGCGCGACGATGAAGGGTACGCCGGCGGCGTCGCCGAGGAACCAGATCACGACGAAGGCGGCCGTGGCGCCGAGCCCGGCCTTGAGCCAGCGCGCCGCGGTGGCGGGCGGCTGGTGGCGATGGAGAAAACGGCGCGGCACGCGGGGCTCCGTGGCGGGCGGACGAAGCGGTTTCGCCCGGCATTCTGCTCGATTCGGTAGCACATGCCGTTTTCATCGGCAAAGAAGCCGTCCGGCGGGCCGTGGATGCTCGCCCCCGGTCGCCGCACTGGTCCGGGCTCGGGGCGTTTCGACGGAGGCTTCATGTATTACGCGACGTAAGTTCGTCCGGATTCGGTGTGTTCGACGGAATCATGGTTCGCATTTTCTGCCGTTCGCCTCAGCTTCTACTGTCACGAAACGGCGTCACATCGTCGAATTCCGAAGTTTTTCGCCGAAACTGCGGGAAATCACGTAGGTGTATACGGCGCGTTAACCACCTTCCGGTTCGACTGGGCCGTCAACCTGGGGGAGAACGGGTGATGGCGAAGTGGGCTTCGAATTGTGGAATGCGGTCGCAACTCGGCGCGATCGTCGTGATCGCCGTCGCCAGCGTGATGATCATCGGTGCGATCCACGTCGCCGGCAAAGCCCACGAAGACGCGAAGTTGGCGGAAGCGGAAGCGGCCGACCGATCGGCCAACCGGGTGCGGCGCATCGATCGCGATCTCCTCCAGATGCGGCGTGCCGAGCAGGCGTTCCTTCTGACCCTCGACGCCGGGGAGGTGACGCGCCACGGCGAGTTCCGCAGCATCGCGGAAGCCGAGATCGCGGTTCTCGGCAAGGAGGTCGCGGCGATCGGCGCCGGCGACCTGCGGAGCAAGGTCGACGCGGTGGCCGCCGGTGTGTCGGCCTACGGCGCGCGTTTCGCCGAACTGGTGGAGACACGGACGAAGATCGGTCTCGATCCGCAGTCGGGCCTCGAAGGCGATCTCAGAACCGGGGCACACGAGATCGAGAAGACCGTGGGCAAGCTCGACGATCCCAGGGCGCAGGTGCTGCTCCTGATGATGCGCCGGCACGAGAAGGACTACATGCTGCGCCACGACGAGAAATACGTCGGCGATTTCACCAAGCGAGCGGAACAGCTCGCCAAACTGACGATGGATCTCGAGGTCCCATTGATGGACCGGGTCGGTCTCGATCGGTCGATCGAGATCTACCGCCGCAATTTCCTCGGGTGGGTCGCGGGCGATCGCGGGTTGATCGAAGCCCGCGCCGCGGCGGAAACGGCGCACCGGACCGTCGAGGCCGGGCTCGCCGACCTCGAACGGGCGAGCGAGGCGTCGGCCTCGGCGGCGAAGACCGATGCGGCGGAAACGGCGAGCGTCACCGAGAGCCGGATGATCCGGGCCTTCGCGGCGATCGTCCTCATCCTCGGTTCGGTGGCCGGTCTGATCGGCCGATCGGTGTCGCGTCAGATCCGGACGATGACCGAAGGCATGGTGCGGCTCGCCGGTGGCGATCTCGAGGTCGAGATTCCCGGCGGCGACAGGACCAACGAGATGGGGCGGATGGCTCGTGCGGTCGCGGTGTTCCGCGACAACGCCCGCGAAAGGCGCCGGCTCGAGGCGATGCAGGCGGAGGAGGCGTCGCGGGCCGAGGCGATCCGGCGCAAGGCGATGTTCGAGCTGGCGGCGGAGTTCGAGCGGCGGGTCGGGGCGGTGGTCGCCACGGTCACCCGATCGGCCGGCGATCTCGAGATCGCGGCGCAGACGCTCTCGGCGTCGGCCGAACAGGTGTCGGCCCAGTCGGTGGCGGTGGCCGGCGCCTCGGAAGAGGCGGCCGCCAACGTCCGCAGCGTCGCGGTGGCGACCGAAGACCTCTCCGCCACCGTGCGTGAGGTTGGGCGTCAGGTGGCCGAGTCGTCCGGCATCGCCGCCAAGGCGACGGCGGAAGCGGCGGCGACGCGGACCCAGGTGAACGATCTGTCGGTCGCCGCCGATCGCATCGGTTCGATCATCCAGCTGATCCAGGAGATCGCGGCCAAGACCAACCTGTTGGCGCTCAACGCCACCATCGAGGCGGCCCGCGCCGGCGAGGCGGGGCGGGGCTTCGCCATCGTCGCACAGGAGGTCAAGGGGCTCGCCGAGCAGACCGCCCACGCCACGGCGGAGATCGGCACGCAGGTGCAGGCGATCCAGGGCTCGACGCAGCTCGCCGCCGGCGCCATGGCCTCGGTCGGCAGCACGATCGAGGCGATGAACGGCATCGCCGGGGCGATCGCCACGGCGGTGGACCGCCAGAGCGAGACGACGCGAGAGATCGCCCGCAACGTCGGACAGGCGGCGCAGGGGGCGTCCGACGTCTCCGCCAACATCACCGGGGTGAGCGCGGCGGCGGAGAACTCCAGCGCCGCTTCGTCCCAGGTGTTGTCGGCGGCCGGGGAACTCACCCATCAGGCGGAAGCGTTGCAGGCGGCGGTCGCCGGCTTCCTCGCCGATCTCCGGGCGGCGTGAGCGCGTCTCCGAAGGTCGGGACGTCGATGTCTCCGGCCTTCGGCGCCGAAAGAGATCCGGAGGATCTCTTCGCCAGACCGGTCCTAACTCGTCCGGGAACCCTTCGTGTGGACACGGTTCTCGGACGAACGGAATACGACGTTCGGATGTGTTCATCCGAACTCCGCATCACTTCGCCGGCGCGCTCGCCTCGAGGCCGCGCAGCATCGCCTTCAGACCCGGCTCGTCGACGGCGGTGGCGGCGTCGTCGAGGCTCATCCAGCGCACCTGCCGTTCGGCCATCTCCTTCCAGGTGGAGAGGAGCTTGCGCGCCTTCAGGCGATAGACGGTGACGCGGACGAGGTCGAAGCGGTCGGCGCGGCGCTTCCAGTAGTCGAAGGTGCCGAGCGGCTTCTTCAGCGGCTTGCCGACGACACCGGCCTCCTGTTCGGCCTCGATCGCGGCGGCTCGGTGGTCGGGCACGCCCTTCATCGGCCAACCCTTCGGCACCGTCCAGCGGCCGGTCTCGCGCGTCGTCACCAGGCACACCTCGACGCGACCGTCGACCTTGCGCATCGGCAGGGCGGCGATCTGCGGCAGCCTCTCGGGCGAGGATTTCGAGGTGGCGGGCTTGGGCATCGGGCGGGTGGGCGAGGGGATGGGTCGGGAAGCATGCGCCGATCGCGCGAGTCGTTCCAGGCGAATGGCCAGACTGACCTGCGAAGCGGTTCGAAAGACGGCGGCGGCGCGTCACGACGGTGACGCCCACCGTCCTCCTCAGGCGAACAGGCCGACGAGCCACCAGGTCGCCGCGGCGATGGCGGCGGAGGCGGGGATGGTCACCACCCAGGCGACGACGATGCCGGAGGCGATGTTCCAGCGCACGGCCGAGGTGCGCCGGGCCGAGCCGACGCCGATGATCGAGCCGGTGATGGTGTGGGTGGTGGAGACGGGGATGCCGAGGCCGGTCGCCATGAACAGGGTGATGGCGCCGCCGGTCTCGGCGCAGAAGCCCTGCATCGGGGTGAGGCGGGTGATCTTGGAACCCATGGTGTGGACGATGCGCCAGCCGCCGAAGAGGGTGCCGAGACCCATCGCCGCCTGACAGGTGATCACCACCCAGAAGGGCACGTGGAAGGTCTCGCCGAGATGGCCCTGCGAATAGAGCAGCACGGCGATGATGCCCATGGTCTTCTGGGCGTCGTTGCCGCCGTGGCCGAGCGAATAGAGCGAAGCCGAGACGAACTGCAGCGAGCGGAAGCTCTTGTCGATGGCGAAGGGCGTGAACGGGCGTCCGACCCAACTGACGACGACCATGAGGACGAGCGCCAGGGTGAAGCCGACCAACGGCGACAGCACGATGGCGAAGGCGGTCTTCATGAAGCCCGACATCACCACGGCGGAGACGCCGGCCTTGGCGACGCCGGCGCCGACGAGACCGCCGACGAGGGCGTGCGACGACGACGACGGGATGCCCCCGAGCCAGGTGACGACGTTCCAGACGATGGCGCCGGAGAGCGCGCCGAAGACGACGCGCGGGTCGATGATCGAGGCCTCGACGATGCCCTTGCCGATGGTCTGGGCGACGTGCAGGCCGAAGAACAGGAAGGCGATGAAGTTGAAGAACGCCGCCCACATCACCGCGTACTGCGGCGACAGAACCCGGGTGGAGACGATGGTGGCGATCGAATTCGCCGCGTCGTGCAGGCCGTTCAGGAAGTCGAAGGCGAGCGCGACGGCGATCAGCCCGATGAGAAGGGGCAGGGCGAGCGTGGCGTCCATGGGTCCTCGTCCACGAAACGGAGAACGGGCGTGCGGGCGGCGGAAACCGTCAGACGTGTTCGATGACGATGCCGGAGATCTCGTTGGCGACTTCTTCGAACCGGTCGGTGACGCGCTCCAGATGGCCGTAGATCTCGGCCCCGACGGTGAAGGCCATCGGATCGGAGTGGCGATGGGCGAGGAAGAGCGCCTTGAGGCCCTGGTCGTGGACCTTGTCGGCGCGGCTCTCCAGTTCGGTGATCTTGACCACGTAGTCGTTGATGGCGTGGACGTTGGCGCCGATCTTGCGCAGGAGCGGGATCGCATCGACCGTCAGCTTCGCGGCTTCGACGCCGATCGCCGCCAACTCTCGCATCGGCTCGTCGAAGGAGGTCACCTCGAAGAGGGTGATGGCCTTGGCGGTCTGGTGCATCTGATCGATGGCGTCGTCCATCGACTCGATCAGATCCTTGATGTCGACGCGGTCGAAGGGGGTGATGAAGGAGCGGCGCACCGCCAGCAGCACTTCGGCGGTGATGTCGTCGGCGGCCTTCTCGTGGCGCTTCACCTCGGCGCAGGCGGCGGCGATGTCGGGCGCGCCGGAGAGCAGCCGATGCAGCGCCTCGGCGCCGGCGACGAGCACCTTCGACTGGCGCTCGAACATGTCGAAGAAACCGTCTTCCTTGGGCATGATCGCCCGGAACCAGGACAACATCGGACCCACCGCAGTGATTGGCGACGGGGCGGTTTATGACGTTTCGATGACGAATGCGAGTCCGGTGAGGCGCGCATGTCGGTGGGCGGGCGTCGACGGGGTGGCGGAGCGCGTCGAGGCGGCCCCTCATCACTTCTTCGGAATGCCGATCTTCCGCCCGGCTCGTTCGGGAGGAGCGAGGTGGCGGGTCGGGGCCCACAGGGCTTCGAGGCCTTCGCGGACGTCGGCGGCCCAGGGCACGACGCGGCGGGCCTTCATGTCGAGGTGGAGATACATCTGCTCGCTCGTCGCCGACACCCAGCCGTCCTCGGCGTGGATCAGTTCGGCGAAGAGATGCAGGCGCTTGTCGTCGAGGTCGAGGATGCGCATCCGCACCTGGAGGGGATCGCCGAGGAAAACTTCGCGCAGGTAGCAGACGTGGATCTCGGCGGTCATGTAGGAACAGCCGCGTTTCGCCAGATAGTCCGGACCGAGGCCGGCCGTGACGACGAAGTCGTCGCAGGCGCGATCGAAGACGACGTTGTAGTAGGCCATGTTGAGATGGCCGTTGTAGTCGACCCAGCCGGGCTCGATCGCGTATCGGTCGGAGAGGTAGGGATGGGCGTCGGTCATCGGATCCGGTCTGGTTGCGGACGGGCGGGCGCCCATCGAGCGGTTCGACGAGGTTGGCGTCAAGCGTTTCTTCGACCTCAGCCATGCGCGGTCGATGGTTCGGCGACGCGGATCGGCGCTTGACCCCTTCCGGCGGCGCGTGATTGATCGGCGCCTTTCCCGGGCGATGGCTGCCCGGCCGTCGAGGGGGACGGTGATGACGGGGAACGGTCGGGCCGGTCGTGCGGCGCGCTGGATGGGGCTTGCGGCGGCGTCGCTCGCGGTGGCGCTCGCCCTCGATTTCATTCGCCTGCCGGCCGCCTTTCTCCTCGGGCCGCTCGTCGTCGGCATCGTGGCGCGGCTCTCCGGCTCGGACCTCGTGGTGCCGCGGCCGGCGGTCTACGCCTCGCAGGCGCTGATCGGGGCGATGATCGGCGCGGCGTTGACGCCGTCGATCGTCACCGCCTTTCTCGCCGACTGGCCGATCCTGACGGCGGTGGTGGCGGCGACGGTGGTGTTCGCCACCGCTTCCGGCTGGCTCCTGTCGTGGTTCGGCGTCGTGCCGGGGACGACGGGGGTGTGGGGATCGTCGCCGGGGGCGGCGACCGCCATGGTGATCCTGTCGGAAGCTCACGGCGGCGACGTTCGGTTGGTCGCCTTCATGCAGTATCTGCGCGTGCTCTTCGTCGCCTCGGCGGCGTCGATCGGGGCGCGCCTGTGGCTCGGGGCCGGCGCCGTCGCGCATCGCGATCTCCTCGCCGCGGTGGATCCGCAGGGACTGGCCGTGACGTTGGCGGTGGTCGCGGTGACGGCGGCGATCGGACATTTCTCGCGGCTCGCCAACGGCGTGATGATGGGGCCGATCGTGGCGTTGGCGGTGCTGCACGGCAGTGGCCTCCTGACGCCGGTGCTGCCGCCGTGGCTGTTGATCGTCGGCTATGCCGGGCTCGGCTGGAACATCGGCCTCAGGTTCACGCCCGAGGCGATCGCCCATGCGGCGCGGGCGCTGCCGTGGATCGTGCTGTCGATCGTCGTGTTGATGGCCTTCGCGGCGGGGCTGGCGTGGCTGTTGGTGCTCGAACTCGGCATCGATCCCCTGACCGCCTTCCTCGCCACCTCGCCCGGCGGCATGGACACGGTGGCGATCATCGCCGCCTCGACCCCGGTCGACGTCGGCTTCGTCATGGCGTTGCAGGTGCTGCGCTTCTTCGTGCTGGTGATGATCGGCCCGTCGCTGTCGCGCTTCGTCGCCGCGCGTCTGTCGCAGCGGTGATCGGCATCCCGCCGCTTCCGGGATCGACCTCGCCTCTGCTAGGGTCCGCTCGACGCAACGGACTCTGGGGAGACGAAGGAATGGCCGAAGCGGTTTCGCGGGCGCGTGACGGCGAGGCGATCGCCACGGCGATCGGGGTGCTGACGCAACGGTTCGGCGAACGGGTCTCGACCTCGCACAGTTTGCGCGAACAACACGGACACACCCTCACCTGGATCCCCAACCAGCCGCCGGATGCGGTGTTCTTCGCCCGCTCGGAGGCGGAGGTGCAGGAGGCGGTGAGGATCTGTGCGGCGCACGGCTGTCCGATCGTGCCCTTCGGCGCCGGCACCTCGCTCGAGGGCCATCTCAACGCGCCGCTCGGCGGCCTGTCGATCGACGTCTCGGCGATGGACGCGATCGTCGCGGTTCACCCCGAAGATCTCGACGTGGTGATCCAGCCGGGCATCCGGCGCAAGGCGCTCAACGAGCAACTGCGTGACACCGGTCTGTTCTTCCCGATCGATCCCGGCGCCGACGCCACCCTCGGCGGCATGGCGGCGACGCGGGCCTCCGGCACCAATGCGGTGCGCTACGGCACGATGAAGGACAATGTCCTGGCGATGCGCGCGGTGACCGCGACGGGTGAGATCGTCACCACCTCGCGCCGCGCCAAGAAGTCGTCGACCGGCTACGACCTGACGAGGCTCTTCGTCGGTTCGGAGGGAACGCTCGGCATCATCACCGAATTGACCATCCGCCTCTCCGGCATCCCGGAGGCGATCGCCGGCGGCATCTGCCCGTTCCCGGACGTGCACGCGGCGGCCGACGCGGTGATCCTGACCATCCAGTCCGGGATCCCGGTGGCGCGCATCGAACTCCTCGACGAGGTGCAGGTGAGGGCGTGCAACGCCTATTCGAAGCTCGATCTGCCGGAGACGCCGCTGCTCCTCGTCGAGTTCCACGGCACCGAGGCGTCGGTGCACGAACAGTCGGAGCGTTTCGGCGAGATCGCCGCCGATCTCGGCGGTGGGCCGTTCACCTGGACGACCAAGCCGGAGGAGCGGACCAAGCTGTGGACGGCGCGCCACGACGCCTATTGGGCGGGGCTCGCCATGCGGCCGGGATGCCAGACCTTCTCCACCGACGTCTGCGTGCCGATCTCGCGGCTCGCCGACTGCATCGCCGAGACCAAGCACGACATCGAGGCCTCGTGTCTCGTCGCGCCGATCGTCGGCCACGTCGGCGACGGCAACTTCCACGTCCTGCCGCTGTTCGATCCCGAGAACGCGGCCGAGATCGCCAAGGTGAAGGAGTTCGTCGGCCGTCTGGTCGAGCGGGCGCTCGCCATGGAGGGGACGGCTTCGGGCGAACACGGCGTCGGCCAGGGCAAGATGAAGTATCTCGAGGCGGAGCACGGACGCGCCGCGCTCGACATGATGGCGGCGATCAAGCGGGCGCTCGATCCGGCCGGCATCATGAACCCCGGCAAGATCGTCGCGGTCTGATCCCGGGCTCGAGTCATTCGGACGCGCCCGAAGGGCTCGAGCGTTTCGGCCCGACCGGCCGGCGCCCGTTCGGGTTCGCCTTCGCCCACGAAGTTTCGCACAGGGCGAAACTTCGTGGGCTCGGTCCGAGAGCGTCGCGATCGTTTCACGGTGGTGACGGAATGTCGGACGCAATCTCGCCGTCGGCTGCTACGATCCTGCCGGTGCGGCGTGCGACGAACGACGAGGAGAGGCGTTGAACGGGCTCTACATCGGTGTCGGCCTCACTCTGATCCTGGCGTTGCTGGTGGCACTGGTCGGGCCGTTCTTCGTCGACTGGGGAACCTATCGCAGCGTCTTCGAGCGCGAGGCGACGAAGATCGTCGGTTACCAGATCACGGTGATCGGCGAGGTCGACGCGCGTCTGCTTCCCTCTCCGCGCATCCGCTTCGGCGACGTGGTGGTCGGGCCGATCGAGGCGCCGCTCGCCCGCATCGGCCGGTTCGCCCTCGATCTCGAAGCGGCGCCGCTGCTGCGCGGCGACATCCGCATCTCCGAACTGAGGTTCGAACGGCCGACGGTGGAGATCGCCGTCGACGGCGAGGGCCGCCCGGCGCTGCCCGCTCGGCTCGCCGAGACGCGCGACCCGTCGTCGGTCGAGATCGAGCAGTTGGAGATCTCCGACGGGCGGTTCACCGTCATCGATGCACGCAACGGCGGGCGGTTGGAGATCGGTCGCATCGCCGCGGTCGGGTCGGCGGCGAGCCTCGCCGGCCCGTGGCGGCTCGACGGCGGGGGCCTCCGGAACGGCCGCGATCTCTCCTTCCGCCTCGCCGGTGGCCGCACCTCCGACGGAGCGACGGCGATCAAGGCGCAGGTGGCGCCGGGCGACGATCCGGCGACGGCGACGGTCGATCTGGTGCTGCGCGACGAAGCCGGCGCTCCGACCTTCACCGGCAAGGCGGTGGTCGAACGCCGCGGCGAGGGCGGCGAGGGCGACGTCGCTCGCGGTCTCGCCAGTTGGCGCGCCGAGGCGGAGATCGCCGGCGATGCCCGGGCGATCGACGTAACCAAACTCTCCCTGGCGCTCGGGCCGGAGGAACGAGCGGCGCAATTCGCCGGCGAGGGACGCATCCCGCTCGGTGCCGACGCGTCGTTCGACCTGACGCTCGTCGCCCGGCAGATCGAACTCGATCGGCTGGTGCGCGGCGAGGCGGGCAAGGTGACGGTGCCGGCGGCGGTCGCTTCCGAGATCGCGACGATCGCGGCGGCGGCCGGTGATGCGCCGCTGCCCGGACGGCTGCGCCTCGAGGTGCAGGGTCTGGTGGTGGGCGGCGGGGCGCTGCAGGACCTGTCGCTCGAGGCGCGGACCCGACCGGGCGGGCTGACGATCGAGCGGTTCGAGGCGCGGCTGCCGGGGCGCACGCGAATCGAGACTTCCGGCCGCGTCGCCTTCGACGAGGGCGGCCGGTTCGACGGGCGGATCGAGGCCTCCTCCGAGCAGCCGGCGGCGGCGGCGGCGTGGTGGCGCGGTGAAGCGATCGGCGAACGGCTCGATCCGGTGACGGTCGCGGCCAACCTCTCGGTCGGCGCCGGGCGGCTCGGCGCCGACGATCTCAGGATCGAGGTGGCGCAGGCGAAGGCGCGCGGCCATTTCGACTGGAGTGCGGCGAAGGGCGCGCGGGTCGGGCTCTCGGCGGAACGGCTCGAGCTCGATCAGGTGGCGCGGCTGGCGCGGCTCTTCCTCGGGCGCGAAGCGAGCCGGCGGCCGGCGGCGCTCGCCCTCGAACTCGATGCCGGGCAGATGGTGGTCGGCGGCGTCACCGCCAAGGGCGTGGCGATCGGGGTGAACGTCGCAGCCGACGACGTCGCGGTCGAACGGCTCGAAGTGCGTGATCTCGCGGGTGCGCGGCTGTCGGGGTCGGGGCGCGTCGCCGATCCGCTCGGGGCGCCGCGGGGCACGCTCGATCTCACGGTCGAAGCGGTGAAGCCGGAAGCGCCGGCACGGGCGTTGGCGCGGCTCGCCGGGCTCGATCCGGCCGGTGAGGACCGCATCGCCGGCTTCGCGGCGGCGGCGGCCCCGCTCAATCTGGCGCTGCGGCTCGAGGGGCGCAGCGGCGGGGAGGGCACGGCGGCGACCGGGTCGCTGCGTGGCTTCGCCGGTGGCGCGGAAGTCTCCGCCGACATCGGCTACGACGGGCGGGTCGACGATCCGCACCACGCCGAGCTGAAGCTCGTCGCCAAGCTCGCCGGCGATCGGGCGACGGCGGCGCTCGTCCGCCTCTTCGGTGGCGGCGCCGGGGGGGCGATCGCCGTCGACGTCTCGGTGGCGGGGCGGCCGGTCGACGGGCTCGCGATCGTCACCTCGCTCGCCGTCGGCAAGACGCGGGCGAACGTCGAGGGCACCGCGGTTCTGCCGGTCGGCGGTCCGGCGAAGCTCGACGGCCGGGTGCGGTTGGCGACCCCCGACGCGACGATGCTCGGCGCCTTCCTCGGACGGCCGGCGCTCGCCTTCGAGCGGAGCCTGCCGGTCGACGCCTCGGCGCTGGTCACCGGGACGTGGCCGAAGCTGACGATCGGAGAAGCGGCCGGTCGAGTGGGCGAGACGACGGTCAGGGCCGGCGGCACGATCGATCTCGGCGTCCGTCCGGCGTTGCTCGACGGCCGGCTCGAACTCGACGTGCTCGATCTCGAGGCGGCGGCGGAAATGCTCCTCGGCGGGGCGATCGTCGCCGATGGCAGCGATGCGAAGCAGTTCTGGGCGACGACGCCGTTGTCGGGGCCGTCGTTCGACGGCGCCCTCGCGGGCACGGTGACGTTGTCGGTGGGGCGGGCGGCGGTCGAGGCGGTCGGCTTCGACCGGTTGCGGGCACGGCTTTCGGCCAAGCCCGGCGAGGTGCGACTCGACGACATCGACGCCGGTTTCGCCGGCGGGCGGCTCGCCGGCGAGATGGTGCTGCGCCACGGCGGCGACGGGGTGACCGGTCTCACCGGGCGGCTGTCGCTCGATCGGGCGGCGATCGCCGACATCGTCTGGCGGCGCGCCGGACGGGCGATCGCCATCGGCCGGCTCGACGGCGACGCGAGTTTCTCGACCAACGGACGGACCGCCGCGGCGCTGGTCGCCGGGCTCGGCGGCGAGGGACGGGTGAGCCTCGTCGATGCGCGGGTCCGCGGACTTTCCGGCGAGGCGCTGGTCGCCACGCAGGTGGCGCTCGGCGAGGCGACGCCGACGACGGAGACGGTGGACGGCCTCTTCCGCGCCCGGATGGATGCGAGCGAGACCGACCTGCCGCGCGCCGACGTCGCCTTCGCCCTGCAGGCCGGGGTGGCGCGCAGCGGCCGCCAGATGTTCGAGACGCCGAGCGCGCGGCTGACCGGCCGAGTGGCGATCGATCTCGTCCATCTCGGTCTCGATGCCGAAGGCTCGATGGAGCCGGCGGGCGATGCGATCCGGGCGACGCGGACGGTGATCTCCAAGGCGACGCCGACCGTCGGTCTCGCCTTCCGCGGGTCGCTCGCCGCGCCCGAGCGCATCCTCGACGTGGCGCCTCTGGTGGCGCATCTGACGCTTGCCGGGTTCGAGCGCGAGATCGATCGGGTGGAGACGTTGCAGCAGGACATCGCCGAACGGGCCCGTTTCGCCCGCGAGCGTCGGCGGCTCGAGGAGATCCGCGCGGCGGAGGAGGCGGCGCGACGCGAGGCGCAGGCCAAGAAGGAGGCCGAGGCCGAAGTGGCGCGGCGGGCGGCGCAAGCCGCGGCTCAGGCGGCGAAGGCGGCGGAGGCGGCGAAAGCAGCGGAGGCGGCGAAGCCGGGTGCGGCGGTGAAGCCCAGCGAACCGGTCGAGGCGCCGAAGCCGGTGGAGGGGACGAAGGCGGTCGAGCCGATGCGACCGAGCGAATCGGCGACATCCACCGGCAACGATGCGAGCGGTGCGTCCCCGCCGGCCACGGCCCCACAGAGGAAGAGTGAACCGACGACGACCGTCGAACCCGCGGCGGCACCGGCGCCGTCGGCCGAGGCGGCGCCTGCGAAGGTTCCGAGCGGCGCGAGCGATACGACGAGCGCACCGCCGCCGCCGTTACCGCCGCCGATCCTCGTCGGTCCTGCTCCGCCGATCGGAACCGTACCGCCGCCGTCTCCGATGTCGATCGTTCCGCCGGGGGTGCGGGCGCCCTGAGCGGGGCGTCTCATACCGAGCTCACGAAATTCGGACTCGTCCGAATTTCGTGAGTTACGGCCCGACCGGCCGGCGCCCGTTCGGGCTCGCCTTCGCGGATGAAGTTCCGAACAGGTCGGAACTTCATCCGCTCGGTATCAGTCGGCATCGCCGGGCGACGCGGCGCGGAGCACGGCGACGCGCAGGGCGGAGGCGAGGTTGCGGTCGGGCGACCGGGCGCCGTCGATCTCGGCGACGAGCGCGGCGAGGGAGAGGCCGCGCGCGACCGCCATGGCCTCGACCGCCCGCCAGAACTCCGGCTCGAGCGCCACCGAGGTGCGGTGACCGGCGATGGTCATCGAACGCTTCTCCATCGGGCTCCTCGGATGCTCGGACATCGGCCGCGGCGCGGTCGGATAGTTCATGGGGACGGATCGGCGACGAGGTTCGCGTCGTTCGCCACGGTGCGGCATCGGCCGGGATCGCGTTCCGAGACGATGGGGCGGCGGCGCCGTCGGGCCTCGCCGTCAGCCTTCGGCGTCGGGCGTGTCGCGACGATGGGCGTCGAGGACGCGGGTGGCGCGCTCGTCTTCCTTCTCCGTCGCCTCGCGCTCGGCGCGGGTGCGGCCGAAGCGGACGCGGTTCTCCTCCGCCCGCTTCTTGTCCGCGATGCGGGCGCGCGCCTTGCGGAACTTGCCGAGGCCGACGACGTCGCCCATCGCCGATCTCACTTCTTGCGGAACTTGTCGAGCGACAGGACCGTCGCGGTCGGCGCCGGTTCGGCCGGCTTTTCGGCGGCGGCCGGCTCGGCGACGGGCGCCGGTTCCGGCTCGGCCGGCGTCTCCGGCACCGGCTCGACGGGGATCGTCGAGGCTTCGACCGGCACCAGCTTCGGGCCTTCCGGCGCGGCTTCGCCCTCGGCCTCCGCCTCTTCGTGGGCGACCTCGAACTGCAGGCCGAACTCGACCGACGGATCGACGAAGCCCTTCACCGAGGCGAAGGGGACGTAGAGCCGTTCCGGGATGCCGCCGAAGGAGAGGCCGACCTCGAAATGGGCGTCGTCGACCTGGAGATCCCAGAACTGGTGCTGGAGCACCACGGTCATTTCGGTCGGATAGCGTTGGCGCAGACGGCCGGACAGGCGCACGCCGGGATGGGTGGTGTCGAAGGAGACGTAGAAGTGGTGGTCGCCGGGCAGGCCGGTCTTGGCCACCTCGCCGATGACCTTGCGGACGACGCCGCGCAGCGCGTCCTGGACCAGAATGTCGTAGCGGATCAGATCCTGGGTCATCGGTCTCGATCTCGTCTCGGGGAAGCGCCTCGGCTTCCCGGACCGCGTACCGCCGGCGGCATCGGCACGGGCGGCATCGTCATGGAACGAAAGGGCGTCTCCGCGCCCCTCGGGCGGACGCGTGGAAGCCCCGAGTCTCACTCGGCACGATAGCACACCGCGCGTCGAAAGGGGGGTGAGTGAGGGCTTCTGTTGCCAGGCGCCCCCGAGCCCCGCCTGGACGCTGCTACACGTCAGGACTTGTTACCGGAGTCCGTAAACCGCTCACGCGGCCACGGCAACCGGAGCATAGTTGTCGTTGGCAACTATAATTCGACCCGATAACGGCGGTATCATGCCGGGCAAAAGATCGGCTTTTAGACCCTCGTCGATCCTGGTTCGCCCCCGCCGGAACCCATGGAACACGTCCCATGGGCTCGGGTGGAGGCGCCGGGTACTGCCCCCGGGTCCGAAAGGCTTATTACACCGCTCGTTTATCACCATAGTCGACCCTTGCGGGGCGACGGAGCCAATATAGGCGAGGCCGGGGCCGGATAAAAGACCCCGATGGAAATCCCCACCGAGATCACCGCTCGATCCGCATCCAACGCTCGTCGCGGTGCGCCGCGGCGAGACGGCGCGCCGCCGCCTCGGCCAGCCGGCGAGAGGCCACGAGCGCCGTCATACCGGGCTCGAGCGCGGCGAGATCTTCCGGCGCGAGGCCGAGATCGTCGAGGAGGCGGGCGTCGAGACGACGCAGGTGGCGCAGGTGCCGGCGCGCCAGCCGAGAGCGGCGCGCCGACGCGACTGCACGACGGAGCGCCGCGACGAGGCGCTCGGCCGGGGAGGGGGCGAAGTCGTCGCCGAGAGAGGCGATCATCAGAGCCGCGTCGCGCATGGCACATCTCTCCCGTTCGCGACAGCGCCGGGGACGAGGGGCGCGATCACGCGATTTCGATCGGTTCGTGAAGCGAAGAGGGCGTCTTCGAGGGTGGAGGATGCGGACCTTCGATTGATCAATCAAACGAAAAGAACTAAAGATGCTCTTCAATGCGGCTGATCATATGGCCGTGCCTCGGAGTGGCCTCCATGAGCGATGTGTGCGACGGCGACGACTGCGGGTCGCCCTTCTCCGGCGGCAGCGCGGTGCTGGAGATCGATCTTCTGCGCACGCTCCTCGCCGTGCAGCAGACCGGGTCGTTCAGCCGTGCTGCGCAGGCGGTGTTCCGCACGCCTTCGGCGGTGTCGATGCAGATGAAGCGGCTCGAGGAGATCGTCGGGCGGCCGATCTTCGCCAAGGACGGGCGCGGCGTGGTGTTGACCCCGGCGGGCGACGATCTCGTCGGTTACGCGCGGCGGATGATGCAGCTCAACGACGAGGCGCTCGCCCGTTTCCGCTGCGCCGACACGCGCGGCGTCGTCCGTCTCGGCACGCCCGACGACTACGCCACCAAGTTTCTGCCGACCATTCTGGCGCGTTTCGCGGCGAGCCATCCGCACGTCCAGGTCGACGTCGTCTGTCAGCCGAGCCGCGCTCTGGTGCGCCTGCTCGACGAAGGCGAGGTGGACCTGGCGCTGGTCAGCGTCGGGCTCGGTTGCGGCATTCCCGGCACCGGGACCATCGTCCATCGCGAGCGGCTGGTGTGGGCGGGGGCGCGCTACGGCGAGGCCCATCTGAAGCGGCCGCTGCCGCTCGCCGTCTCCGGCACCACCTGTTCGTGGCGTTCGCTCGCGCTGACCCGGCTCGACAAGGAGGGCATTCCCTACCGCGTCGCCTATTCGAGCCAGCACTACGTCGGCCAGATCGCCGCGGTGCTCGCCGACCTCGCGGTGGCGCCGCTGCCGAAGAGCGTCATCTCGGGCGAGCTGGTGCCGATCGACGAGCGGCTGCTGCCGGCGATCGGCCACTACGAGATCCAGCTCCTGGCCGCGGCGCGGGCGACCGGGGCGGCGATGGAGGCGCTCTCCGGCCACATCGTCCAGAGCTTCCAGAGCGAGGCGACCTGGGCCGACCGCGAGGCGGCGGAGTGAGCGACGGCGTCACGATCCGGCCGGCGATCGCCGCGGATGCCGAGGCGGTGCGGGACCTGACGCGGCGGGCCTATGCGAAGTGGGTGCCGGCGATCGGCCGTGAGCCGCTGCCGATGGGTTTCGATCAGGCGGCGGCGATCCGCGACGACCGGGTCGAGGTGATGGAGATCGACGGGACGATCGTCGGCGTGGCCCATCTCGTCGTCGAGGACGGGCGGGTGCTGCTCGAGAACCTGGCGATCGATCCGGATCGCGCCGGCCGAGGGCTGGGCCGGCGGATGCTCGCCCGGGCGGAAGCGGTGACCCGCGATCTCGGGCGGACGCGGCTGGCCCTCTACACCAATGCGCGCTTCGGCGAGAACCTGCGGTTCTACGCGGCGGCGGGGTATTCGGTGGATCGCGAGGAGGCGTTTCGCGGCGGGGTGGTCGTCCACATGAGCAAGGTGGTCGTGGCCGGATGATCCGGCAGGCGCGAAGGTCTCAAGAAGTGATCTCGATCAGCGCGCCGTCGGGGCCGCGGACGACCGCCTCGTAGAAGCCGTCGCCGGTGTGCCGCGGGCCGGAGACGAGGAGGCCCTGGTCGGCGAAACGGCGGGCGGCGGCGTCGACCGCCGCGGCCGAGCCGAGCGAGATCGCCAAGTGGGCCCAGCCGGGGCGCTCGCCGCTCGCGTCGCCTTCGAGCCAGGGGCCGGACATCAGTTCGAGCGCCGTGCCGTCGGGCAGGTGGGCGAAGCGCGAACAGAAGCCGGGGCGGTTCTTCGAGACGTAGGTCTCGCCGATCTCGGCGGCGAAATGCTCGGCCCAGAAGCGGGCGGCGGCATCGAGATCGGTGGTCCACAGGGCGACGTGAGCGAGACGCATCGGGGGCTCCTCTTTTCCGTCGGCGAGCGCTAGTGGTCCGACTCCGACATTCGCATCCCCTGTGGAAGCCTCGTCGTGCGAATGTCGGAGTCATGAGGACCACTAGCAAGCTTATGTTTCTAGTGGAACTTTCGAATTCGACATTCGAACGCGACCCGTGCGGCAGCGGAATTCGAATGTCGAATTCGTTCCACTAGGACGTCATCGTGGCGCGAGAGGGGCGCGAGGTGTCGTGCGGCGGTATCTCGCGAACATGGTCGTGTGGGACGATGGGCCGTCGATCGGGATCGCCTTCTCCCCCCCGCGGGAGAAGGTGCCCCAAGGGCGGATGAGGGGGCTGGACCTCGCCTCCGACTTCGGCATAGGTGGTTCCCCCCGGTCGCCGCTCCGCGGCGTCCCCTCAGCCGGCCCTTCGGGCCACCTTCTCCCGCAAGGGGAGAAGGGGCGGGGGGCTCGGGCGCCACAAGAAGGCGCGCGTCGCGATCGGGCGAACCAGGGATCGTTGCGTCGCCTGTCGGTCCGTCCGACGCTCACTGTTCATTCGTCGGGCGATTCGCGCCAGAGGTCGTTCCATGCAGCAATATCTCGATCTGATGCGCCGCATCCGCGACGAGGGCGTCACCAAGACCGACCGCACCGGTACCGGCACGCGCTCGGTCTTCGGCCATCAGATGCGTTTCGACCTCGCGCAGGGCTTCCCGGCCATGACCACCAAGAAGCTGCACCTGCGCTCGATCATCGTCGAGCTGTTGTGGTTCCTGCGTGGCGATACCAATATCAAGTATCTGAAGGACAACGGCGTTTCGATCTGGGACGAGTGGGCCGACGAAAACGGCGACCTCGGCCCGGTCTACGGCCACCAGTGGCGCTCGTGGCCGGCGGCGAACGGCGAGACGATCGACCAGATCGCCTGGGTCGAGGCCGAGATCAAGCGCAATCCCGACAGCCGGCGTCTCATCGTCTCGGCCTGGAACCCGGCCGACATTCCGCGCATGAAGCTGCCGCCCTGTCACCTGTTGTTCCAGTTCTACGTCGCCGAAGGACGGCTCTCCTGCCAGCTCTACCAGCGCTCGGCCGACGTCTTCCTCGGGGTGCCGTTCAACATCGCCTCCTATGCGCTCCTCACGATGATGATGGCGCAGGCGACGGGGCTCGAACCGGGCGACTTCGTCCATTCCTTCGGCGACGCGCATCTCTATCTGAACCACATGGAGCAGACCGAGTTGCAGCTGTCGCGTGAGCCGCGGCGGCTTCCGCGGATGCGGATCGATCCGTCCGTGACCTCGATCTTCGACTTCCGCTACGAGCATTTCGAGCTGGTCGACTACGACCCGCACCCGCACATCAAGGCGCCGGTGGCGGTCTGAGGAGCGGGCGATGACGGTCGCGATCCGTTCGGCGCGCCCCGGCGAGGCGGGGCTCGTTCTCTCCTTCGTCAAGGCATTGGCGGCCTACGAGGACCTCTCCCATGCGGTAGCGGCGACCGAGGCGGCACTCGATCGGGCGCTGTTCGGGCCGGCGCCGCGCGTCTTCTGCGACCTCGCCGAGGTCGATGGCGTGGCGGTCGGCTTCGCGTTGTGGTTCCACTCCTACTCGACCTTCCAGGGCGCGGCGGGGATCTACATCGAGGATCTCTTCGTCCTGCCGGAGGCGCGCGGCCACGGCGTCGGCAAGGCGCTCGTCGTCCATCTGGCGAGGCGCTGTCGCGACGAGGGGCTCGGACGGCTGCATTGGGCGGTGCTCGACTGGAACGCGCCGGCGATCGCCTTCTACCGCTCGCTCGGCGCGGTGATGCGCGACGAATGGCGGGCGATGGGGCTCACCGGCGCGGCGCTGGAAAAGCTCGGAGGGGGGCGATGAGTTTCGACGGGGTCGAGGTCTTCGCGGTGGTGGCGGCGGCGACGAACCGGGTGATCGGCCGCGACAACCAGTTGCCGTGGCGGATCTCTTCGGATCTGAAACACTTCAAGCGGCTGACCATGGGCTGCCCGATCGTCATGGGTCGGCGGACCTTCGCCTCGATCGGCAAGCCGCTCCCCGGCCGCGCCAACATCGTGGTGACGCGCGACGGGGGGTTCTCGGTCGACGGTGTGGTCGTCGCGGCGTCGCTCGAGGCGGCGCTGGCGCAGGGCGCTCGGATCGTACGCGAGATGGGTGCGGCGGGGATCGCGCTCGTCGGCGGCGGCGACGTCTACGCCCAGGCGCTGCGCTTCACCGATCGGGTCGAACTGACCGAGGTGAAGCTCGCCCCGGATCCGGCGGGCGCCGTGCTCTTCCCCGAACTCGCCACGTCGGAATGGGTCGAGGTGGCGCGGGTTCCCGGCGAACGGACGGAAAAGGACGAGGCGGACTTCGACTTCGTCACGTTGAAGCGGCGGTGAGGCGGTTCCGTTCACCGAACTCGACGACCTCGCGGCGAAACCGGTCCGCCTTCCGTTGAAACCCCTCCGGTGGATACCTATACATCTGGTGTGCTTCGACGCCGGGAGGCGTGACGGGGAGGGCGAGGTGTCGTCCGCGCGTCGCGCGAGGTGTCGGACCTGATCAGGACAAGGATACGACATGCCCTGGAGCAACCAGAACGGCGGTGGCGGATGGAAGGGCGGCGGTGGCGGCCCTTGGGGTCAGCCGCCGCGCGGCCCCTCCGGTGGTGGCAATCAGCCGCCGGATCTCGAGGAACTGCTGCGCCGCAGCCAGGAGAAGCTGAAGGACTGGTTGCCCGGTGGCGGCGGTTCGGGCGGCGGTGGCGGTATCGCCGGGCTCGGCGGCAAGGGGTTGGCGCTGGTGGCGGTCGGCGCCGTGGCGCTGTGGCTCCTCACCGGCTTCTATCGGGTCGAGCCCGATGAACTCGGCGTCGAGTTGGTGCTCGGACGGGTGACGTCGCAGACCACCCCGGGCCTCAACTACAACGTTCCCTATCCGCTCGGTCAGGTCTACACGCCCAAGGTCCTGGCGGTGCGCGAAATCTCGGTCGGCCAGCGCGACTTCGACACGGCGCGCGGCGTTCCGGGGCGCGACATCCCCGACGAGAGCCTGATGCTGACCGGCGACGAGAACATGGTCGACGTGTCGTTCAAGGTGCAGTGGAACGTCAAGGACGCGGCCGCCTTCCTGTTCAACATCCAGTATCCGGAAGCGACGGTGAAGGCGGTGGCCGAGAGCGCCATGCGCGAGATCATCGGCAAGAACTCGATCGAGATGATCCTCACCGAGAACCAGCGCCGCATCGAGAACGACGTGCGCGTGCTGATGCAGAAGACGCTCGACGACTACAAGTCGGGGGTCGAGGTGCGCCTCGTCAACATGTACCGGGTCAACCCGCCGACCCAGGTCATCGACGCCTTCCGCGACGTCCAGGCGGCGCGCATCGACGCCGAGCGTCTGCAGAACGAAGCCCAGACCTACGCCAACCGCATCGTGCCGGAAGCGCGTGGTCAGGCGGCGGCGATCACCGCCCAGGCGCAGGCCTATCGCCAGCGCACGGTGGAGGAGGCGCGCGGTCAGGCCGATCGCTTCGCCAAGGTGCTGGAAGAATACAAGCACGCCCCCGAGGTCACCCGCGAGCGTCTCTACCTCGAGACGATGGAGCGCGTGCTCGGCGGCGTCGACAAGGTGCTGGTCGATCAGGGTCGGGGCGAGGGCGGCATCCAGCCCTACCTGCCGCTCGATCAGTTGACCCGTAGTCCCCGGACCAAGAGTGGAGCCACGCCATGAAGACCGGCATTCTCGGTTTCGTCGGCGTGCTCGTCGCCGCCGTCCTCGTCGTCGCCTCCGGCGCCGCCTACATCGTCTCGCCGACCAATCAGGCGCTCGTCCTGCAGTTCGGTCAGGTGAAGCGGGCGGTGGTGGAGCCGGGCATCTACTTCAAGGTGCCGTTCATCCAGAACGTCGAGTATCTCGACAAGCGCATCCTCGACATCGATCTCGAGCCGCAGGAACTGATCGCCTCGGACAAGAAGCGTCTGGTGGTCGACGCCTTCGCCCGCTATCGCATCACCGATCCGGTGCAGTTCTACCAGGGTGTGCGCAACGTCCAGGGCGGCAATCAGCGTCTCAACACCTTCCTGTTCTCGGCGGTGCGCGCCGTGCTCGCCGACGCGACCTTCTTCTCGGTGGTGCGCGACGACCGTGCCGGTCTGATGGAGAAGATCCGGTCGCAGGTCGACGCGGAAGCCAAGGGCATCGGCGTCGACATCGTCGACGTGAAGATCCGCCGGGCCGATCTGCCGCAGAAGAACTCCGAAGCGGTGTTCCAGCGCATGCAGACCGAGCGTCAGCGCGAGGCGACCGAGCTGCGCGCCAAGGGCTCGGAAGAGAGCCAGCGCATCAAGGCGAAGGCCGATGCGGAGAAGGAGGTCCTGCTCGCCGAGGCCAGCCGTGACGCCGAGCGCGTGCGCGGTGCGGGTGACGCGGAACGGATCAAGGTCTTCGCCGAATCCTTCGGCAAGGATCCCGAGTTCTTCGCCTTCTACCGCTCGATGCAGGCCTACGAGACGGCGATGAAGCCGGGTGACACGCGACTGCTGATGTCGCCCCGGACCTCGGAGTTCTTCCGCTTCCTCGCCGATCCGTCGGGTGCGAAGGCTGCGGCGGAGAAGTGAGGCGATGGAAGCCGGATCGGGGTTCTCCGACCTCGCGGTGGCGCTCGGCCTCGTGCTGGCGCTGGAGGGCGCGATCTACGCCGCCGCGCCCGGCTTCATGAAGGACATGCTGTCGAGGGTCGGCGAGATCCCCGACGGCGTGCTGCGATGGAGCGGCCTCGCCGCTCTGGTCGCCGGCGTGGCGCTGGTGTGGGCGGTGCGCGGGTGAGGTCACATTACGGCGATATAACCCGTGAAGCCGCGTTTCCGCCCGAATCCGACCGAAGATGAACGGCGTGCGGGGCTCCCCGCGCGCGGACCATTTCCCTCGAAAGGACACCACTCTCGATGAAGACGCTCTCGAAGATCGGTTCGTCGCGGACCCTCTCTCGCCTCGCGGTCGCCGCGGTGCTGGCGGCCGGGCTCGCCGGTTCGCCGGTCACGACGGTTCCGGTGCTGGCCGGTCCGCCGACCGCCGCGGGTCCCGCGTCGGTCGCCGATCTCGCCGAGAGCCTGCTCGACTCGGTGGTCAACATCTCGACGTCGCAGACGGTGGCGGCGGAGCGCAACATCCCGATCCCGAAGGCGCCGGAAGGCTCGCCGTTCCAGGACTTCTTCGACGAGTTCTTCAAGAACCAGGGCAAGAACGGCGGCGCGCCGCGCAAGATCCAGTCGCTCGGTTCCGGCTTCGTCATCGGGGCGGACGGCTACATCGTCACCAACAATCACGTCATCGACGGCGCCGACGAGATCACCGCCAATTTTCCGGACGGCACCAAGCTCAAGGCGAAGCTGATCGGCACCGACAAGAAAACCGACATCGCGCTCCTCAAGGTCGAACCGACGAAGCCGCTCAAGGCGGTGAAATTCGGCGACAGCGACAAGGCGCGGGTCGGCGACTGGGTGATGGCGATCGGCAATCCGTTCGGCTTCGGCGGCTCGGTGACGGTCGGCATCGTGTCGGCGCGCAACCGTGACATCCACGCCGGTCCCTACGACAACTTCATCCAGACCGACGCGGCCATCAACAAGGGCAATTCCGGCGGTCCGCTGTTCGACATGTACGGCGACGTGATCGGCATCAACACCGCCATCGTCTCGCCGACCGGCGGCTCGATCGGCATCGGCTTCGCCGTGCCCTCGAAGACCGCTTCGGCGGTCGTCGCCCAGCTCAAGGAGTTCGGCGAGACCCGGCGTGGCTGGCTCGGCGTGCGCATCCAGGGCGTCACCGACGACATCGCCGAGGGCCTGGGGCTGAAGGAGCCGAAGGGCGCGCTGGTCGCCGGCGTCACCGACAAGGGCCCGGCCGACAAGTCGGGTATCCAGGCGGGCGACGTGATCGTCAGGTTCGACGGTCAGGAGGTCCCGAACGTCCGCGAACTGCCGCGCATGGTCGCCGACACGCCGATCTCCAAGAAGGTCCAGGTGGTGGTGCTGCGCAAGGGCAAGGAGGTCGCCATCGACGTCCAGCTCGGCCGGCTGGAGGAGGGCGAGAAGCTCGCCGCCAACGAGAAGCCGGGCAAGAGCGACGCCACCAAGGCGGCGGTGACGCAGAAGGTCGCGGGCCTGACGCTGGCGCCGATCGACGCGACGCTGCGCGCCAAGTTCAAGATCAAGGACAGTGTTTCCAAGGGTCTGGTGGTGACCGACGTCGACGCCGACTCCGCCGCCGCCGAGAAGCGGATCGCCGCCGGCGACGTCGTGCTCGAGGTCGGCCAGGAAGAGGTGAAGAGCGTCGAGGACGTCACCAAGCGCTTCGAGGCCGCCAAGAAGGACGGCCGCAAGCGGGCGCTGCTGCTGCTCTCCAGCGCCGAAGGCGAAATGCGCTTCGTGACGCTGTCGGTGGAGTGAGATCGCCGCGACCGGTGAGACATACGAACGGCGCCGGAGCGATCCGGCGCCGTTGTCGTATGGGGAATGGTGAGACGTAGGGCGGAATACGGCTTCGCCTGTTCCGCCCTACGTGAGCGTCGATCTCACTCGTGGACGAACTCCGCCTTGCGATAGCCCTGCATGTAGAGCAGCGCCGTCAGGTCGGCGTGGTCGATGCGGGCGTGGGCTTCCGTCGCGACCCGGGGCTTGGCGTGATAGGCGACGCCGAGGCCGGCTTCGCGGAGCATGGCGAGGTCGTTGGCGCCGTCGCCGACGGCCAGCGTCAGCGCCATCGGCACCTTCTTCGACGCCGCCAGTTCGAGGAGCGAAGCGCGCTTGGCATCCTGGCCGAGGATCGGTTCGGCGACGGTGCCGGTGAGCTTGCCGGCCTCTTCGATCAAGAGGTTCGAGCGGTGCTCGTGGAAGCCGATCATGCGCGACACCGGGCCGGTGAAGACGGTGAAGCCGCCGGAGACGAGGGCGGTCCAGGCGCCGTTCGCCCGCATGGTGCGGACCAGTTCGACGGCGCCGGGGGTGAGGCGGATGCGTTCGGCGATGACGCGGTCGACGACGTTCGAGTCGAGGCCGGCGAGGAGGGCGACGCGTTCGCGCAACGCCGGCTCGAAGGCGATCTCGCCCTGCATGGCGCGCTCGGTGATGGCGGCGATGTGGTCCTTGAGGCCGACCTCGGCCGCGAGTTCGTCGATGCACTCCTGGCCGATCATGGTGGAGTCCATGTCGGCGATCAGCAGGCCCTTGGCGCGGCCGGCGAGCTTCTGCACCACCACGTCGATCGGCGCGGAAAGTCGCGCGCGCAGATCCTCGGCGACCTGCTTCTCGGTGCCCGGTTCGATCGTCACGAAGATGTCGGTCGCGATCCCCTGGGCGAGCGTGGCCGTGCCGGTGGCGCCGAGGCGGAGGGCCGCGGCGTCGATCACGGCGGCGGTCACCGCCGGCGAGGCCGGCGCGGAGATCAGGGTTGCAACATGGGTCATGATCGAGAACAAGCTCATGGGCCGGCACGGGGGGAAGCCCGGCGCGACGGGGATACGGACGACGGCCGCATGACGAAAGGTGACGGGCACACTTCCGCGGGCGCGGTGCTTATCGCAGGACCGACGGCGAGCGGCAAGTCGGCCGCGGCGCTGGCGCTGGCCGCGGCGCGCGACGGCGTGGTGGTGAACACCGACTCGATGCAGATCTACGATGGGCTCCGTATTCTCACCGCCCGGCCGAGCCCGGCGGAGGAAGCGCTCGCGCCGCATCGGCTCTACGGACACGTCGATCCGGCGCGAGCCTATTCGGTCGCCGATTGGCTCGCCGAGGTGGAGATCGTCCTCGCCGAGATCCGCGCCGCAGGACGGCTGCCGATCTTCGTCGGTGGCACCGGGCTCTATTTCGAGGCGCTGACCAAGGGGCTCGCGGCGGTGCCGGAGATCCCGGCGGAGGTCAGGGCGCACTGGCGGGCGAAGGCCGAGCGGATCGGCGCGGCTGGGCTCCATGCGGCGCTGGCGCGGCGCGATCCGGTCATGGCGGAGCGGTTGCGTCCCACCGACACGCAGCGGCTGACCCGGGCGCTCGAGGTGATCGAGGCGACCGGGCGCTCGCTCGCCGACTGGCAGGCGGCGCCGAACTCGCCACCGCTGGTGCGGCCGGAAGACGCGGTCCGCATCGTGCTCGAACCGGAGCGGGCGGAACTGCATCGGCGCATCGCGACGCGGTTCGCCGCGATGGTCGAGGCGGGGGCGGTCGACGAGGCGGCGCGCTTCGTGGCGCGCGGGCTTCGTCCCGAGATGCCGGCGATGCGGGCGATCGGGGTGACGGCTCTCGCCGACGTCGCGGCGGGGCGGATCTCGCTCGCCACCGGCATCGAACGCGGCATCGTCGAGACCCGGCAATACGCCAAGCGCCAGTCGACGTGGTTCCGTGGCCGGATGAGCGATTGGGTGCGGGCGGAGACGGTGGAGGCGGCGGTGGCGGCGGTCGCGGGATCGACGGCCTCCGAGCGGGTGAGGTGAGGCGAATGTGCTCCAAGTGCGCCCTTTCCCCCACTTGACCTCGCCCTCGCTCCCGTCTACGGTCCGCGCGACCGAAAGTAAGAGGACTTCGCGCCGCCATGTCGCGTAAGATCATTCTCGTAGTTCTGCCGCGCGCCGCCGACGGGGTCTGAGGACCTCGGCGAAACGAGCGAGCGCGCGGAAAACCAGGCCCCCCTCAGGGGCCTTTTTTATTACCCGGAACGTCCCACACCTCAGCCACACCCGTCGACGAGCGACGCGAAAGGACCGGAGAAGACCCATGTCACGGCAGATGACCGGAGCGGAAATGGTGATCGCAGCCCTGCAGGATCAGGGCGTCGAGGTGCTCTTCGGCTATCCGGGCGGATCGGTGCTGCCGATCTACGACGAGATCTTCAAGCAGGAGAAGATTCGCCACGTCCTCGTCCGCCACGAGCAGGGCGCGGTCCACGCGGCGGAAGGCTATGCGCGCTCGACCGGCAAGGTCGGCGCCGTCCTCGTCACCTCCGGTCCGGGCGCCACCAACGCGGTCACCGGCCTGACCGACGCGTTGCTCGACTCCATCCCGCTGGTCTGCATCACCGGCCAGGTGCCGACCCACCTCATCGGCAACGACGCCTTCCAGGAGTGCGACACCGTCGGCATCACCCGGCCGTGCACCAAGCACAACTGGCTGGTCAAGCGCATCGAGGACCTGCCGCGCATCCTCCACGAGGCCTTCCACGTGGCGAAGTCGGGCCGTCCCGGTCCGGTCGTCATCGACATTCCGAAGGACGTCCAGTTCGCCACCGGCACCTATCACGGCCCGAAGAACATCCAGCACAAGACCTATCGTCCGAAGGTCAAGGGCGACATGGATGCGATCCGTCACGCCGTTCAGATGATCGGCAAGGCGCATCGGCCGATCTTCTACACCGGCGGCGGCGTCATCAACTCGGGGCCGCACGCCAGCCAGCTGCTGCGTGAACTGGTGAAGACCACCGGCTTCCCGATCACCTCGACGCTGATGGGTCTCGGCGCCTATCCGGGCAACGACGAGCAGTTCCTCGGCATGCTGGGCATGCACGGGACGCTCGAAGCCAACATGGCGATGCACGAGTCGGATCTGATCGTCTGCGTCGGCGCCCGCTTCGACGACCGCATCACCGGTCGCCTCGACGCCTTCGCGCCGCACGCCAAGAAGATCCACATCGATATCGACCCGTCGTCGATCAACAAGATCATCAAGGTCGACGTGCCGATCGTCGGCGACGTCGGTCATGTCCTCGAGGACATGATCCGGGTGTGGAAGCAGACCCAGCCGACCATCGACAAGGCGGCGCTGCAGAAGTGGTGGGACAAGATCGCGGTGTGGCGCGGCCGCAAGTGCCTCGCCTATCGCGCGTCCGACGAGATCATCAAGCCGCAGTACGCCATCCAGCGGCTGCGGGAGGCGGTCAAGGGCAAGGACGTCTACTTCACGACCGAGGTCGGCCAGCACCAGATGTGGGCGGCGCAATTCCTGAAGTTCGACGAGCCGAACCGTTGGATGACCTCCGGCGGCCTCGGCACCATGGGCTACGGCATTCCGGCGGCGGTCGGCGTGCAGATGGCCCATCCGAACAGCCTCGTCATCGACATCGCCGGCGAGGCCTCCGTCATGATGACCATGCAGGAGATCTCGACGGCGGTGCAGTACCGTCTGCCGATCAAGATCTTCATCCTGAACAACCACTACATGGGCATGGTCCGGCAGTGGCAGGAACTGCTGCACGGCGGGCGCTATTCGGAGAGCTACTCGGAGGCGCTGCCCGACTTCGTCAAGCTCGCCGAAGCGATGGGCGGCGTCGGCATCCGCTGCGAGAAGCCGTCGGAACTCGATGCGGCGATCGCCGAGATGATCGCGGTGAAGAAGCCGGTGATCTTCGACTGCGTCGTCGATCCGGCGGAGAACTGCTTCCCGATGATCCCGTCGGGCAAGGCGCACAACGAGATGCTCTTCGGTGAGGCGGTCGAGAACATCGGCGACGTCATCGACGAGAAGGGCAAGATGCTGGTGTGAGGCGCGCGCGGGCGAGAGCCCGCGCCCTTCGACCCGATCTGCGAACGTCACTTCGAGAGCACCGAGACATCGTCATGAACACCACGCACTATCCTTCGGCCCACATCTTCCAGAGCCCCGAAACCCACACGCTTTCGGTCGTCGTCGACAACGAGCCGGGCGTTCTCGCCCGCGTCGTCGGCCTGTTCTCCGGCCGCGGCTACAACATCGAGTCGCTGACCGTGTCGGAGACCGAGCACGAGAAGCACCTATCCCGCATCACCATCGTCACCACCGGCACGCCGATGGTGATCGAGCAGATCAAGAACCAGCTCGACCGGCTGGTGCCGGTCCACCGCGTCGTCGACCTGACGGTCTCCGGCAAGGTGCTGGCGCGCGAGTTGGCGCTGATCAAGGTGAAGGGCAAGGGCGAGGCCCGCGTCGAGGCGCTGCGCCTCGGCGACGCCTTCCGCGCCCGCGTCGTCGACGCCACCACCGAGAGCTTCGTCTTCGAGATCACCGGCAAGTCCGACAAGATCGACGAGTTCGTCGGCCTGATGGGGCCGCTGGGTCTCGTCGAATACTCCCGCACCGGCGTCGCCGCGATCTCGCGCGGGCCGGAAGCGAGCTGAGCTCGACGGCTCGGAAGCGATCGAAGCGGGGGAGGGGAGCGGGGCTCCTCTACCCCGTCTTCTTTTCGGGCCATGACGGGCTTCGTAACTTCGCCGCTGCCGACGCCTCCGCTATCTTCGCCGCCGATCGGATGGAGGGAGGGGCTCGCGGGTGATGTGGGAGTGGGCGATACGGGCGCTGGGCGCCTTCTGGTTCGCGGGCGGGCTCGTCACCTTGTGGACTCTCTCACGGGCGCGGGTGCTCGACACGGCGCTCGCGGCACTCGGCGGCGGGGTGGCGACGCGCGATCTGGTGCGAGCCGGGCTGCTCGGCGGGGGGGCCGTCCTGACCGCCCTCGCCGGTCTCTTCCTCGCTCTCCTCGACCGCTTCGCGCCGGCCGCACTTCTCGCCAATGCCTTGGTGCAGGCGGTCTGGCTCGCCTATGCCGCCCGGCACTTCCCGCCGGAGGACGACGAAGATCGGATCGGCCGGCTCCGGGTCACCAACGCCTTCGGCGTCTGGCTCGTCGGTACGGGGTCGGTGATCGCGGCCGAGCGGTTCGATGTGGTGCGCTTCGGGGAGCTGCCGACTGTCGAGGTGGTCATCGGTCTCGTGGCGGTCGCCGCGCTGGTGTGGCAGGGCCTGGCGATCCGGGCGATGCGGGCGACGCCGGAGTTCGGCGCCTCGATGATCGTCGCCCCCGAACTCGAGGAGGAGGGGCCTTATCGCCAACCGGTCAACGTGATCCTGGCGCCCGAGGTCGGTTGTTGGCCGCTGTGGGACGCCGACGACGGACGCAACCTCGATCCGTGGCGGCTCGATCTCACCGAGGACCTGCGAGAGCGTATCCGTGCCTTCGAGGATCGGGTGATCGCGGCGCTCGACGTCGACCACGACGACGGGCCGACGATCGTCGATCGCACGGTGATCCCCGGTCTGGAGGCGGAGGCGATCGAGATCACGCGGGCGCTGGCGGCGGTCTATGGCGAGGATGGCGTCGCGTGGCGGTTGCCGGGCGAGGGGTGAACGGACGGGCGCCGTCGGGCACACCGCTCGGTGGCGGGAGGTCACTTCGCAAGTCGGGGGCGCCGGCTCGCGTCCCGGCTCGCCTCGGGTGGCTCGCCGGTTCAGTCGATCAGTGCCGCGTCGTAGCTCGCGAGCGCCATGGTCATGTCGAGGAAGATCAGTTTCAGCACCGCGGCGGCGAGAGGGGCGCGCTCGGTCGGGTCGACACCGGGCAAGCGAGTGATCTCGTCGACGAGCCGGCTGGTGAACCAACCATAGGACTGCATGTAGACCTTGGGCGTCACGTCGCGGTCGCGGTGGACCACGCCGATCCTCGTCATGTGTGTGGTATGCACTTTATCGATTTCGACTTCGAAGAGGCGCCGCCAATGATCCAATTGATGCGCTTTGAGGCGATCGATGTTCACGTCGCGAAAGAATTTTTCGTAGCCGATCGAAAAGAGATGTCCGTAAAAGTCGTCGATCACACGCGGTAGAGCGTCCCCGATGAGTTTGCCATATTTCCTCGCTACAGCCGTGTCGGCTTCTTTCAGACCGATACAGTCGGTCATTTCCATGATTTCAGCTTTCATTTCAGCTCCGATCAAAGATTGCATTTGATTTGAAGTCATGTTTCCAGAGTGCATCCGAGCAATTTTCTATCCATCAGTATTCGGTGGAACAGGGATTTATGCAAGTATCTTCAGTGAAAACAGTTGCCATGACGCGAATCCCGTATGAGTAGTGCTTGCCGGGAGCCCTGCCGCGTCGGAGAGGTTCGAACCTGTTCGAAACACCGTCGGCGATGGCGAGCGCGAACAGTCGTCGGCCGGTCGAGCCGTAGCGCTCAAGAGGTCCGGACCCACCGAATGTCGTGAGCCCGATATCAGGTCACGCGGGCGAGGCCTCGAGGCGAAGTCGGGTTCCGAGGCTGTCTCTCCCGGGTGGTGGGAGCGGTGGGACCGATGCCGTGAAATCGGCTTGACCACCGAACCGAGGAGCGCTAGGGAAGACACCGCGTGCGTACCGTACGGTACGGTACAGGGTGACGAGGCCGATGCAGCAGATTTCTCCGATCGACGAGACCGTGTTGACCGAGCGCCAGGCCGGCGTTCTCGACGCGGTGCTGCGTCTGATCGTCGAGAGGGGCGACGGGCTCACCATGACCGCGGTGGCGCGGCGGGCGTCGTGCTCGAAGGAGACGCTCTACAAGTGGTTCGGCGACCGCGACGGGTTGATCGCGGCGACGGTGCGCTGGCAGGCGTCGCGGGTGCGCGTCGCGCCGATCGACCGGGCCGGGCTCGATGCGGCGACGCTGACGGCGCGGCTCGAGGAATTCGCCGGCAACTGGCTCACCGTCATCTCGTCGCAGACCTCGATCGCGCTCAATCGGCTGGCGATCGGCCGGGCGGCGGGCAAGGAGGCGAACCTCGGCGCGATCGTGCTGGAGAACGGCCGTTTCGCCATGGGCCGCCGGTTGAGGCCGGTGCTCGATGCCGGGCGGGCCGCCGGGCTCCTCGTCTTCGACGACACGGAAGAGGCCTTCCGCACCTTCTTCGGGCTCGTCGCCCGCGACATCCAGATCCGGTTGCTGCTCGGCGATCGGATGGACCTCGAGCCGGACACCATCCGCGCCGATGCGGCGCGGGCGACCCGGCAGTTCCTCGCGCTCCACGGCGCACACCGCTCGACCGGCGCGGCCGGCTCGTGATCACACCAGGGAAGGACACCCACATGCGCGTCTATTACGACTCCGATGCCGACATCAATCTGATCAAGGGCAAGAAGGTCGCCATCGTCGGTTACGGCTCGCAGGGCCGCGCCCATGCGCTGAACCTCAAGGATTCGGGCTGCAAGGACGTGCGCATCGCGCTCAAGGCCGGTTCCACCACCGCCGCCAAGGTGGTCGCCGACGGCCTCCAGGTGATGACCGTCGCCGAGGCCGCCGGCTGGGCCGATCTGATCATGATGGCCACCCCGGACGAGCTGCAGGCCGACATCTACAAGGGCGAGATCGCTCCGTCGATCCGTGACGGCGCGGCGATCGCCTTCGCTCACGGCCTCAACGTCCACTTCGGCCTGATCGAGCCGAAGAAGACCGTCGACGTCGTCATGATCGCGCCGAAGGGCCCGGGCCACACCGTGCGCGGCGAGTACCAGAAGGGCGGCGGCGTGCCGTGCCTGATCGCCGTCCACCAGGACGCCTCGGGCAACGCCCACGACCTCGCTCTGTCCTACGCCTGCGGCGTCGGCGGCGGCCGCTCGGGCGTCATCGAGACCAACTTCCGCGAAGAGTGCGAGACCGACCTGTTCGGTGAGCAGGTCGTCCTGTGCGGCGGCCTCGTCGAGCTGATCCGCACCGGCTTCGAGACCCTGGTCGAGGCGGGCTATGCCCCCGAGATGGCCTATTTCGAGTGCCTGCACGAAGTGAAGCTGATCGTCGACCTCATCTACGAGGGCGGCATCGCCAACATGAACTACTCGATCTCCAACACCGCCGAGTGGGGCGAGTACGTCACCGGCCCGCGCATCATCACCGAAGAGACCAAGTGGGAGATGAAGCGCGTTCTCTCCGACATCCAGACCGGTCGCTTCACCTCGGAGTGGATGCAGGAGTATCGCGCCGGTATGGCTCGCTTCAAGGCGACCCGCCGTCTCGCCGACGAGCATCCGATCGAAGAGGTCGGCGCGAAACTCCGCGCCATGATGCCGTGGATCTCCAAGAACAAGCTGGTCGACAAGGCGAAGAACTGATCGTTCTTCGCGGCCCCTCGGGGCTCGCCGACGAGATCGGAAGCCGGGCCTCGCGCCCGGCTTCCGCCGTTTCGGGGGTGGTGTCGACGCGAGCGGCACGGCGTCACGCCGGGGCGAGGCGGACGAAGGTCATGTCGCGGCGGATCTTCCAGCCGAGGGTCTCGTAGAGCGCGATCGCCGGCCGGTTGGCAGCGAAGGCGTGGAGGAAGGGGCGATCGCCGCGCTTGCGGATGTCGGCGGTGAGGTGGCGGCAGAGGGCGGCGGCGAGGCCACGGCCGCGGAAATCGGGATGGGTGCAGACGCCGCTCAGCTCGGTGTGGCCGGGGAAGCGCGTGCGTTCGCCGGCCATCGCGGCGAGACGGCCGTCGATGCGGATGCCGAGGAAGGTGCCGAGCGTCGCGGTGCGGGCGGCGAAGGGGCCGGGGGCGGTGAGGGTCGCGAGGTCCACCATCTCCGGGACGTCGGCCGGCCCGAGACGGCGGACGAAGACGTCCGGCGAGACGATCCCGGTGTCGTCCGTCGCCGTCATCTGGACGGCGTCGGCGCGTTGGATTTCGACGCAGCCCGGAGGCAGGGGCGCCGGGCCGGCCTGGAGCAGGCCGACGCCGCCATGAGTGGCGATCAGGCGGCGGAGGTCGGCGAGGCTTTCGGCCGTATCGTCGATCGCTGCGGCGAGCGGTCCGATGTCGGGGTGATAGCGGCGGGCGCGGTCGTCACCCAGGGCGTGGGGCCGATGCGTGGTCGACAGGGCGGCCCAGATCGGCCGGTCGAGCGGGTCGGGGGTCACGGCTCGTCCCTCCGCAGAAGGGCTTCGGCGCGACGGTCGAGCGGTTCGGCGGAAAGCGCGTCCTCGAGGGCGCCGAGTTGGGCGAGGAGCGGCCCGTCGAGGGTGGCGCAGAGGCGGCGGACCGCCTCGTCGACCGCCGGCCAGAGGAGCCGTTCGGCGCGGGCGACGAGATCGCGGCCGGCCGCGGTGAGCCGCACGGTCCGCACGCGCTGGTCCGTCGGCTCGACGGCGGTCTCGACGAGGCCCGCGGCGGTCAGTTGCAGGACGGAACGAGTGATGGCCGGCTGGCGGACACCGACGGCGTCGGCGAGGCCGCCGATCGAGGTCGGGCCGGACCGGGCGAGCACCGCCAGGAGCGGGTAATGGGCGGCGGAGATGTCCAACCCGAGGCGTTCCGACAGGCGGGTGACGTCCCCCTGCAGGCGTTCGCCGATCCGCTTCAGGCGGGTGCCGAGCGTCAGATGGCCGAACCTGCGGACGAGATCTTCCGTCCCTCGGTCGTCGGGCGTCTCCATCGGCGGGCCTCCGTGGCTTTCGATGAGACGTTATATAACTTGTTATGCAATGGACGTCGAGACGAGACGGCCGGGCGCGCCGATCAACGGCGCGAACGGCTCACGACGGCCGGGAAGCGCGCAGCGGCGGGACGGACAGGGGCGTAGGCGGTGGCGAGACCGGGCCGCGCCATCAGCCGCCGTTGCCGTTCTCCGCGGCGTGACCGTTGCCGTTGGCCGCCTGCATGGCGCGACGGCGTTCCTGGGCTTCTTCGATGTTGGCGCGGAACTGTCTGGTCGAGACCGCCCAGTCGAAGCGGTAGGCGAGGTCGATGGCGTCTTCGCGGCGGAGCGCCAGCGCGGCGAGGCAGGCCTCGCGCAGGTCGTTCGAAAGCGCCCCGGCCCTGGTGCCGCCGACGATGTCGATCGGGCCCATGACGGGGAAGGCGGCGACCGGCAGGCCCGAGGCGAGCGCTTCGACGACGACGTTGCCGAAGGTGTCGGTGAGCGAGGGGAAGACGAAGACGTCGGCATCGGCATAAGCGGCGGCGAGATCCTCGCCGGTCTTCGAGCCGAGAAAGTGCACCGTCGGATATTTCCGCTTCAGCTCGGCGAGCTGCGGGCCGTCGCCGACGACGACCTTGGAGCCGGGCAGATCCAGCCGCAAGAAGGCCTCGAGGTTCTTCTCCACCGCGACGCGGCCGACGTTGAGGAAGATCGGTCGCGGCAGGTCGTAGACGTGGACCTCGCGCGGGTGGAAGAGGGTCGTGTCGACGCCGCGCGACCAGCGCACGAGGTTGCGAAAGCCTCGGGCGGCGAGGTCTTGTTCCAGCGTTTCGGTCGCCACCATGCAGGCGAGGCCGGCGTTGTGGAACCGGCGCAGCGCCGCGTAGGTCCAGCTCTCGGGGACGGGCAGGCGGGCGGAGACGTATTCGGGGAAGCGGGTGTGGTAGCTGGTGGTGTAGCCGGGACGGCGGATGTCGAGTGCGGCGCGCCGCGCCATCATCCCGAGCGGGCCCTCGGTGGCGATGTGGATGTAGTCGGGCGCGGCTTTTTCGATCCGCCGGCGGATCTCCCAGCCGTGGGTCAGCGAGAGACGGATCTCCGGATAGGTCGGCATCGGCAGGGTGGGGAAGAGCTGCGGGGTGAGGAACTCGACGGTGAGATCGAGTTTCTCGAGCTCTTCCGCCAACCGTTCGAGGGAGCGGACGACGCCGTTGATCTGGGGGCGCCAGGCGTCGGTGACGACGAGAAGTCTCTTCATGCGGCGACGAGCGCCTCGCTCTTCGCCGCCGGCTCGACGTCGTCGACGCGAGCCTGCCAGACGATCACTTCGAAGCGGCCGTCGTGGTGTTCGACCACGGCCGTGCAGCTCTCCACCCAGTCGCCGGTGTTCATGTAGGTGATGCCCTCGATGTCGCGGATGGCGGCATGGTGGATGTGGCCGCAGACGACGCCGTCGGTGCCGAGGCGGCGGGCCTCGGCGGCGAGCGCCGTCTCGAATTCGCCGATGAAGTTGACGGCGTTCTTCACCTTGAGCTTGGCCCAGGCGGAGAGCGACCAATAGGGGAAGCCGAGGCGGCGGCGCACCTGGTTGAAGACGGTGTTGATGCCGAGCGCGGCGGTGTAGGCCCAGTCGCCGAGATGGGCGAGCCAGCGGGCGTTGCGCACCACCACGTCGAAGCGGTCGCCGTGGAGGACCAGCAGGCGGCGGCCGTCGGCGGTCTCGTGGATCGCTTCCTCGATCACTTCGACGACGCCGAAGTGGGTGCCGCCATAGTCACGCAGGAATTCGTCGTGGTTGCCGGGCACGTAGATGATGCGGGCGCCCTTGCGGCCCTTGCGCAGCAACTTCTGGACGACGTCGTTGTGGGCCTGCGGCCAGTGCCAGGAGCGCTTGAGACGCCAGCCGTCGACGATGTCGCCGACGAGATAGATCGTTTCGGCCTCGTGGTACTTGAGGAAGTCGATCAACAACTCCGCCTGACATCCTCGCGTGCCGAGATGGATGTCGGAGAGGAAGATCGCTCGATGGTGCTTCGCTTCCGTCTTCGTCGTCATCGGAATCGTCCCGATCGTCGATCGCATCGTTCCCGAAGAACACGCGTTCGATCACGGTTTCATGACGAAGATGACGAATGAGGGCGATCAGCCGTTCCGGGTGGCGAGGAAGCGGGCGAGGTTGGTCGAGGACCACACCGCGGTCTTCGCCCGGGCGGCGCGATAGGAGGCGACCACCTTGGCCGACATCGCGTCCTTGGCGGCGATCTCGGCATAGAGGTCCTCGGCGACGGCGCGGGCGCGGGCGAGGACGTCGGCCGGCATCTCCTTCAATTCGACGCCGTGGGTCGAGACCAGCGTGTCGAGCGCCACGGCGTTCGACCATTCCGCCTGACCGAGCGCGGTGGCGTGCTCATCGCGACAGGCGGCGGCGACGATCGCCTTCAGATCGTCGGGCAGGGCCTCCCAGGCTCTCGTCGCCACCAGGGCTTCGCCGGTGCCGTTCGGCTTGTCGAAGCCGGGGCCGTAGTAGAGCTTCGTCACCCGATGGAGGCCGACGGCGAGATCGGAATGGGGGGCGAGCAGCTCGGCCGCGTCGACGACGCCGGCCTGGAAGGCGGGGAAGACCTCGCCGGGCGGCAGCGCCACCGGCGTCGCGCCCATGCGTCGCCACACCTCGCCGCCGAGGCCGACGATACGGATCTTGAGGCCCACGACGTCGTCGAGGCGTTCGACGGGCCGGCGGAACCAGCCGGCCATCGACACGCCGGTGTTGCCGGCGACGAAGGGCTTCACGCCGAAGGGGGCGTAGAGCTCGTCCCATGCCACCTGACCGCCGCCGTGATCGATCCAGGAGAGGTGTTCGAGCGGGGTGAGGCCGAAGGGGGCGGAGGTGAAGAGCGGCGCGGCAGGCATCTTGCCGGCCCAATAGAGCGAGGCGGTGTGGGCCATCTCGGCGGTGCCGCCACCGACGGCGTCGAAACACTCGAGCGGCGGCACCAGCTCTCCGGCGGCGAAGACCTTCACCGTCAACCGGCCGTCGGAGAGCCGGCCGATCACCTGAGCGAGGCGCTCGGCGGAGACGCCGGGGCCGGGCAGGTTCTTCGGCCAGGAGGTGACCATCTTCCACTCGATGCGACCGGAGGCGATCGCCGGAGCGGCGAGGACGGTCGTGCCGAGGGCGGCGAGGGAGGCCTTCAGGGTGGTACGGCGGGTCGGGGTCATCGGCTGGGTCCGTGGTTGCGGCGAAGGCGATGCGGTCGTGGCGGAAGCGAGGTCGAGCCCCCCACCCTGGCCCTCCCCCTCCAGGGGGGAGGGAAAGCGAGCGGCGACGGATCGCTCCGATCGCCGCGCCGAGATCGCCGGGGGCTCTCGACCACGACCGAGGATCGTCGCTCGAGAACTTTTCAGCCTCGCGACATCGTCCCCTCCCCCCTCGAGGGGGAGGGACAGGGAGGGGGGGGGCGCGGCTTCGCCGTTCCCCGTCAGGACCATCACTTCGGCCACCAGGCGTGGAAGTGATCGACCGGGCCGTGGCCGTGGCCGATCTTCAGGCGATCGGCGGAGCGGATGGCGGCGGTGAGATAGGCCTTGGCGGCCCGCACCGACTGGACCGTGTCGAGCCCCAACGCCAGACCCGCAGCGATCGCCGAGGAGAGGGTGCAGCCGGTGCCGTGGGTGTTGGTGGTGGGATGGCGATGGGCGGTGAGCCACAGCGGCCCGTGGGCCTCGAGGAGCAGATCCTCGGCCTCGTCGCCCTTGCCGTGACCGCCCTTGATCAGCACGGCGCGGGCGCCGAGTTCCATCAGCATCTCCGCCTGGAGCTGCATGGCGGCGCGGTCTTCGGCCACCGGCCGATCGGTGAGACGGGCCGCTTCGTGCAGGTTGGGGGTGATGAGAGTGGCGCGCGGCAGCAGCACCTCGCGCACCGTCGCCACCGCTTCCGGCACGAGCAGAAGGTCGCCGGAGGTCGCCACCATGACCGGATCGAGCACCACCTTGTCGACGTTCCAGCGGTCGAGCCCGGCGCGCACGGCGCGGATCACCGGGGCTTGCGACAGCATGCCGATCTTCACCGCGTTCACGGCGATGTCGGAGAAGACGGCGTCGATCTGGGCGGCGATGAAATCGGGGGGCACGTCGTGGACGGCGGTGACGCCGCGGGTGTTCTGGGCGGTCAGTGCGGTGACGACGCTGGCGCCGTAGACGCCGAGGGCGGAGAAGGTCTTCAGGTCCGCCTGGATGCCGGCGCCGCCGCCGGAATCGGAACCGGCGATGGTGAGAGCGATGGCGGTCACCGGCGGGTCTCCTCGTTGCGCGCGCTCAGAGCGGCGTCGACGGCGGCGCGCAGCGCCCGCGCCGCCGCGGCCGGGTCGTCGGCCATGAAGATCTCGGAGATGACGGCGACACCGTCGGCGCCTGCCTGGATCACCGTGGGGGTGTTCTCGACCGTGATGCCGGCGATGGCGCCGACCGGCAGATCGGCGCGGCGCGCCCGCATCGCGGCGACGAGGCCAGCGAGCCCGTCGAGGCCGACCGGCGGATCGGGGTTGTCCTTGGACGTCGTGGCGAAGACGCCGCCGATGCAGACGTAGTCGACGGCGTCGAGCGGCACCGCGGCGGCATGGGCCGCCGACTTCACCGTCTGGCCGATGATGGCGGCGGGACCGAGGAGCCGGCGGGCGTCCTCGGGGTGCATGTCCTCCTGGCCGACGTGGACACCATGGGCGGCGGCGGCGAGCGCCACGTCGACCCGGTCGTTGACGATCAGCGGCACGGTCGAGCCTTCGAGGGCGGCGAGGATCTCGCGGGCGCGGGCCATCATCGTCCAGGTCGGCGCGTCCTTGTCGCGGTACTGGAGGATGGTGGCGCCGCCTTCGACCGCGGCGCGGGCCATGTCGGCGAGGGCGCGTCCACGGGTCCGGGTCGGATCGAGGATGGCATGCAGGCGGATGTCGGCTCTCATCGGATGCGGGCTCGTTCCGTCAGGGTTTCGGCGTCGAGGCCGTAGAGGGCGTCGACGATCTCGACGGCGAAGCTGCCGGGACCGGCGGCGGAGGCGGCGGCGATCTCGCCGGCGACGCCGGTCGCCACCAGCGCCGCGGTGGCGGCGAGGATCGGGTCGGGCTCGACGGCGCGGAAGGCGGTGGCGATGGCGGTGGCGGCGCAGCCCATGGCGGTGACGCGGTCCATCAGCGGGTGGCCGTTGTCGACGCGCACCAGGTGGGTGCCGTCGGTGACGACGTCGACCTCACCGGTCACCACCAGGGTGGAGAGGGTGTGGACGGCGTATTCGCGGATCCGCGTCTCATCCGCCTCGAGGCCGGCGAGACCGGCGAATTCGGCGTGGTTGGCGTGGACGAGGGCGGGTTCGAGCTCGATCAGGCGGCGGGCGAAATCGAGCCGCGGCGGCGAGATCTCGATCTTCACAGGGTCGAGCACCCAGGGCACGCCGGCGTCCTTGGCCACTTCGATGGCGGTGAGCGAGGCGTCGCGACGCACCCGGTCGAGCATGCCGAGATTGATCAGCAACCCGTCGGCGGCGGCGACGAAGGCCGGCACTTCCTCGGGCGAGACGGTCATCGACGGCTCGGCGCCGATCGCCAGCAGCATGTTGGCGGTGAAGGTCTGGGCGACCGGCGAGGTCAGCACGTGGATGCGCGGACGGCGCGTGCGAACGCGGTCGGCGATCTCGGCGATGCGCGCGGCGGTCGGGGCGAGGTCGGGGATGGTCTTCCGGTCACTCATCTCAATCCCTCCGCCGGCACGACCCGGATCAGGTTCGAGGGGTTGGCGTCGCCTCTCAGCCCGGTCACGCCGGGCACCCCCATGAGATGGACGACAGTTGAGACGGCGAAGCCGCCTTGTCAAGGGCGGGGAGGACCTCGAGGGAACGAGGGGGGCGACATCGTCGCCGCGCCGGTCCGGTCTCGCCCCACTTGCCCTTCCGCGCCGCATCTGATCGACTGCCGTCGACGCCGAACCGAGCCGAGACGAATCCGATGAAACCCTTCTTCGTCCTCATCAAGTGCCAGTTGGGCAAATCCTATCAGGTGGCCACGGCGCTGGCCGATGCCGAGATCGCCTCGGAGATCTATTCGATCGCCGGCGACCACGACCTGATCGTCAAGTTCTACGTCGACGACACGACCGACATCGGCCATTTCGTCAATGAGAAGGTGCATCCGATCCCCGGCATCGTCGACACCAAGACGCTGATCACCTTCAAGGCGTTCTGAGGCGCACGCCGGCCCGGCGCCGGCCCGAGGGCGCCTCATCTCCTCCCGTGCGCGCACCGCGTCGGGGGGACGGACACGGGAAAGATCCGAGCCATGACCGCCACGCGCGACACCGCTTTCCAGGCCCTCCGGGCCCATCTCCGCACGGTCGAATCGGTCCACATGACCGATCTCTTCGCCGCCGATCCGGAGCGCTTCGATCGCCTTTCGCTACGGTTCGACGATCTGCTTCTCGACTATTCGAAGAACCGGATCACCGCCGAGACCATCGACCTGCTGGTCGGCTTGGCGAAGGCGGCCGACGTCGAAGGCTGGCGGACGCGGATGTTCGCCGGACAGGCGATCAACGCGACGGAAGGCCGCGCGGTGCTGCACGTGGCGCTGCGCAATCCGGGACGGCGCAAGGCCTACGTCACCGCCGGCTACGACGTCACCGGCGACGTCGAGGACGTGCTGGTCAAGATGGGCGTCTTCGCCGAAAAGGTGCGTTCGGGCGCCATCGTCGGGGCGACGGGCAAGCGCTTCACCGACGTGGTCAACATCGGCATCGGCGGCTCCGACCTCGGTCCGGCGATGGTGACGACGGCGCTGCGCCCCTATCACGACGGACCGCGCGTCCACTTCGTCTCCAACGTCGACGGCGCCCACGTCCACGACACGCTCGCCGTCCTCGACCCCGAGACGACGCTGTTCCTCATCGCTTCGAAGACCTTCACCACGCTCGAGACCATGACCAACGCCGGCTCGGCGCGAGCGTGGGTCGCCGAGGGGCTCGGCGAGGCGGCGGTCGGCGCCCATTTCGCCGCGATCTCCACCGCGATCGCCAAGGTCACCGCCTTCGGCATCGCCGAGGAGCGCACCTTCGGCTTCTGGGACTGGGTCGGCGGGCGCTATTCGGTGTGGTCGGCGATCGGCCTGCCGGTGATGATCGCCATCGGCGAGAAGGGCTTCCGCGACTTCCTCGCCGGCGGGGCGGCGATGGACGACCATTTCCTCACCGCGCCGCTCTCCCGCAACATGCCGGTGATCCTGGCGCTGATCGGGGTGTGGTATCGCAACGTCATGGGCTTCCCGACCCAGGCGGTGCTGCCCTACGACCAGCGGCTCGCCCGCTTCCCCGCCCATCTCCAGCAGCTCGACATGGAGTCGAACGGCAAGCGGGTGCGCAAGAACGGCAAGCCGGTCGGCGGGCCGACCGGGCCGATCGTCTGGGGCGAGCCCGGCACCAACGGCCAGCACGCCTTCTTCCAGCTGATCCACCAGGGCACCGACGTCGTCCCGGCCGACTTTCTGGTCGCCGCCGAGCCGCACGAGGCGCTCTCCGACCATCACGTCAAGCTCGTCGCCAACTGCCTCGCCCAGACCGAGGCGCTGATGGTCGGCAAGAACGAGCGGGCGGTCCGCGCCGAACTGGAGAAGGCGGGCATGGCGCGGGCGGCGATCGATGCGCTGACCCCGCACAAGATCTTCCCCGGCAATCGGCCGACCAACATGCTGATGTATCGGCGGCTCGATCCCTTCACCATGGGCCGCCTCCTCGCCCTCTACGAGCACAAGGTGTTCGTCCAGGGTGTGATCTTCGACGTCAACTCCTTCGACCAGTGGGGCGTCGAACTCGGCAAGCAGCTCGCCGGCGAGCTGTTGCCGATGATCGAGGGCAAGACGCCGGCGGCGGGCCGTGACGGCTCGACCCTCGGGCTCCTCGGCCATTTCCACGCGCTGCGCCGGGGCGGGTGATCGCGTCCGCCGTTCCGCCGCGTCCGTCCGGGGTGGCGGGCGGCACGCGCCGCTGCGTCGACCGTCGTTGCACACCCGTCGACGCCGCGCGCCGGTCTCGAAGAGAACCTCTGCCCATTCACCGGAGGGCGAAACGCCGACCACGTCGCCGCGAACTCGGCCGACAGCCCCGGCGAGCACGATGCGCGAGGGAAGGGATCCTGCGGCCTCACCATGCGTCGAACAGTCGATGGATCCGCTTTCTCTCCGCTTCGCTTCGGCCGGGGACGAGGGTCCGGGGTGCAGGCGACGCAGGACGCGATTTCGAAGCTTCGGACCCGTCGGGACGGAGGATGCGGAGGTCCCCGAGGGCCGGGAGCCGGATCTGCCGATCTCATATTTGCAAATAGATCGCATTTGCAGTTATATCGTGACCTCGGCTTCCTCTTCGTCCGAAGGTCACCATGTCCGCGCAACTCGGCAACATCGTCTTCATCGTCTGGCGCGAGAGCGTCGAGGCGTTGCTTGTCGTCGGCATTCTCTCCGCCTGGCTCGCCTCGCGCGACGTGGTGGAGCGGACGGCGGGACGACGTTTCCTGTGGGCGGGCGTGGCGAGCGGCATCGTCGGGGCGATCGTGTTGGCCGTCGTGCTCACCGTCTTCGACGGCGCCCTGTCGGAGGAGGCGAGCAGCCTGTTCCAGACGGTGATCGTGCTGTCGGCGGCGGCGCTGATCGTCCAGATGGTGGTGTGGATGCGCCGGCACGGGCGGACGCTGAAACGCGACATGGAGACGGAGCTCTCCGCTGCCGCCGATCGCCGCAGTTGGTGGAGCATCTACGTGCTGGCGCTGGTCGCGGTGCTGCGCGAGGGCTCGGAGACGGTGGTGTTCCTGTGGGGATCGCTCGCCGGCGTCACCATGTCGACCGCCTGGGGGCCGATCCTGGCGGCGCTGGTCGGCTTCGCCGCGGCGGTCGCCAGCTACATGGTGCTGCAACTCGGCGGCCGCATCCTGTCGTGGTGGCTGTTCTTCCGCGTCACCGAGGTGATGCTGCTGTTCCTCGCGGCGGGGCTCACCATCTCCGGCATCGGCGGGTTGATCGATCTCGGCTGGCTGCCGTCGCTCGGCCGCGCATGGAACACGTCGGCGGTCCTCTCCGACGGGGGCGCCGTCGGCGGCCTGTTCTCGGCGCTCACCGGATACCGGGCACGGCCCGACATCGTCGAGGTGATCGGCTACGCCCTCTATTGGCTTCTCGTCCTCGGGCTGCTGCACGGTCCGGTGCGCTTCGCGCGACCGAGGATGGCCTGAGCGGTGATGGACGGCGACGGGCGGCGGTGCTATGCCCGTCGCGCCGCATCTTCGAGGAGCACCGCCATGAGCCGTTCCATGCGCATCTCGCGCCGTGCCGTCCTCGCGTCGCTGGTCGGGCTGCCGCTCGGGGCTTGCGTCGCCGAGACGGCGGGGCCGGCGCCGCGGGTCCCCCGCTTCCGCGAGGTGCGGGTCGATACCGGTCCGTTCGCCGCCAAGGGTGTCTCCAACTACGCCGCCAAGGTCGGCGATCGGCTGCGCATCGCCGTCGCCGCCGCCTTCGCCGGACGGCTGGCGCCGGGCGACGCCTCGGCGCCGGTGCTGGTGATCGAGGTTTCGGAGGTCCGCCTCGCCTCCTATGTCGGCGGCGCCAGCCACGGGGTCTTCGATCGCTCCGGCGGCGAGAACGACGACACAATGGTCGGCACTCTGGTGCTCCTGTCGTCGAAGGGTACGGCGATCGATCGCCGCCGCCATTTCTCTTCGACCGACGCCGCGTCGTCCGGCGACTGGCGCGTGCCCGACAACGAGGATCGCCGGCTCGACGCGCTGTGCCGCGTCTATGCCGCCTGGGCGGCGCGCGAGTTCGACTGAGCGGCGCGGACGCAGGGCCGATGCGCCGCGACGGCGCTTGTCCGGTCGCGGATGGCGAGCTACCCCTTTTGGCATCACGGGAGGGGACCCCAGAGATGCCGAGAACGCCGCCGACCCATGCCGATGTCGCCGCCGCCGCCGAACGCCTGAAGGGCGTGGCGGTGCGTACGCCGCTCCTCATCTCCGCCGTACTCGACGCGTTGGTCGGGGCGCGGGTGTTCCTCAAGCCGGAATGCCTGCAGCGCACCGGCTCGTTCAAGTTCCGCGGCGCCTATAATGCCATCGCGCAGATCCCCGAGGCCGACCGGCCCAAGGGAGTGGTCGCCTGTTCCTCCGGCAATCACGCGCAGGGCGTCGCCGAAGCGGCGCGGCTCTTCGGCGTCGACGCCACCATCCTGATGCCCGCCGATGCGCCGGTGCTGAAGATCGCCCGGACGAAACGCTCCGGCGCGGCCGTCGTCACCTACGATCGGGCGACCCAGGACCGCGAGGCACTGACGATCGATCTCGCGGCGAAGACCGGTGGCGATCTCGTCCACCCGTACGACGACGCCCGGGTCATCGCGGGCCAAGGCACCATCGGGCTCGAGATCGTCGAGGATCTGGCCCGGCTCGGCCTGACGCCGGATCTGGTGATGACGCCGGCGAGCGGCGGTGGGCTCGCCTCGGGGATCGCGCTCGGGCTCGAGGGGGGGGCGCAGCAGGCGCGGGTGGTGATGGTCGAGCCGGTCGGTTTCGACGATCAGGCGCGCTCGCTCGCCGCCGGCGAACGGGTCTCCAACCCGAAGACGTCGGGGTCGATCTGCGACGCGCTGTTGACGCCGACCCCCGGCGAGATCGGCTTCGCGATCAACCAGGCGCGCGGCACGACCGCGGTTGCGGCCGCCGACGACGAGGCGCTGGAGGCGATGGCCTTCGCGGCCAAAGAGCTGAAGCTGGTGCTGGAGCCGGGCGGCGCCGTCGCCCTCGCAGCGCTCATGAAGGGCCGCGTCGACGTCGCCGGCAAGACCGTGGTGGTGGTGCTGTCGGGCGGCAACGCCGATCCGGCGCTGTTGATCGAGGCGCTGACGCGCTGAGGCGGCGCCGCGACGACGGAGACGCCGATCAGCCGAAGGTGACGAGGCGGGCTCGCGGCGACAATTCGGCGATCGGGTCCTCGACCTCGACCACCGCAAGGGCCGGAGCGGCGTCCGCGGCCGGCTGCGCCGCGGCTTCGACCACGACGGTGCGCAGGGTGTTGCCGACGGCGACGGTCACCGGGGTGGGATCGGCCGCCTCGACGCTCTCGTCCTCGTCCTCGACGATCTCGCGGCGCTCGCGCACCGAGGCGGCGAGGCGGTCGGTCGCCTCGCTGGAGAAGACGTCGGCGCCGGAGAGATCGATCTCGCCCGTGGCGCGTGGCGGGGCGGCGGCGGGTTCCACGGCCGGAGCGAAGACGTCCGCTTCGATCGCGGCGATCTCGGCCTCGGCGTCGGTCTCGGCGGGCGCCGGCTCGTCGGTGGCGAAGACCGGCGGTTCGGCGGCGGCGAAGACGGCAGGCTCGTGGCCGGCGAAGACCGGCGGCTCGTCCGTGTCGGAGACCGGCACCTCGGCCTCGGCGGGCGCCGATTCGTCGATCGCGGCGAAGAAGGGTGGCTCGTCCGACATCACCTGTTCGGCGACGGCGAGATCGGCTTCGCTCCACATCAGGTCGTCGACGGCCCCCTGGTCGACGCCGCGGCCGTGGAGCTGCGGTCCGTTGAGGAGATGGGCGTCGGGACGGCCGTCGGCGGGGCCCGACGCGAAATCGGGGGCGGCGACCGGCAGGTCGTCGACCTCCTCGAGACCCCAGATCGACATCATCGCGTTGATGCGGCTCTCCAGGTAGCGCAGCACCGTCACCACCTTGCGGGTGCGCTGGCCGGTCAGGTCCTGGAAGGAACAGGCGGTGTAGATCTCGGTCGCTTCGGTGTCGAGCTTGTCGCAGAGCTCGTCGGGGCTGCCGGCTTCGCGCAGCGTCCAGGCGACCTCCTGGACGTGCTCGGCGGCGCGCAGGATCTCGTTGGTGGCGGTCTCGGTCTGGGAGACGATGGCGTCGAGTTCGTGCGAGGCGTCGGCGAAGCGGCCGCCGTGCTCGATGTCGAGCTTCATCTGCGCGATCTCCTGCTTGGTGCGGGAGATCGCCTCCGCCATGTCGGCGAGGTCGAGGCGGATGCGGTCGATGTCCGGGGCGGCCCGATCGCGGCGCATGGTGCGTTCCATGCGATCGAGGGTCGTCAGGATGGCGTCGGTGTCGGCGTTGCGGTTGCGGCGGGCGTATTCGGCCAAGAACCAGCGACCGCGCGACGTCTCCATCACCGCGGATTCGATGGCTTCGTAGTCTTCGATGGCGAGGGGCGTCACCTGCGTGTCGGTCGTCATCGGTCGGGCTCGTGTGATGCGTGCAGGACTGTTGCTCACGATGTGCCGCGCCGAAGCACGACCGCGATGTTATAGAGACCGAATCTCCAGGCGAAAGTTTATGAGTTCGTAAAAAACCGAGCAATCGAGATGACGATCTTCTCCACGGGAACGCGAATATCGGCGTTGTTCGCATCGTCGTTCGTGACGCTCGGTGTGCAATTACCCTTCTTCCCCGTCCTGCTGGCGCATCGCGGGCTGAACGAGACGGAGATCGCGGTGGTCGTCGCGGCGCCGATGATTCTGCGCGTGACCACCGTCTCTTTCCTCGGCGCCCTGGCCGACCGGGTCGGCGATCGCCGTCGGGTGCTGATGGCCTATGCCGGGCTGGCGCTCGCCGGCTGTCTCACGCTCGGTCCGGCGGACGGGTTCGCGGCGCTTCTGGCGACCACCGTCGCCATGGCGCTGTTCTGGAACGGCATGCTGCCGGTGACGGATTCGTTGGCCACATCCGCGGCGCGGCGGGGCGAGGCGGTCTACGGTCGGATGCGGCTGTGGGGGTCGGTCACCTTCGTCGTCGCCAATCTGGTGGCGGGACGGCTGGTCGGCGAGTTCGGCGGCGCCATCGTCTATCCGCTGCTTCTCGCCGGATTCGTCCTGCAATTCGTGGCGACGCCGTTCGCGCCGCGCGAGAGCGCTCCCGTGCACGACGCGCCGCGGCCCTCGCTCGTCGACGGACTGCGCACGGTGATGCGTGACCGCTGGCTGATGACCGTCCTCGCCGGCGTGGCGCTGGTGCAGTCGAGCCACGCCATGCTCTACGGCTTCGCCAGTCTCTACTGGACGTCGATCGGCTTTTCGGGCGGCGAGGTCGGGGCGCTGTGGGCGGTGTCGGTGATCGGCGAAGTGATCCTCTTCGCCTACGCGGATCGGGCGACCAACGCTTTCGGAGCGCGCGGACTGCTCCTCGTCGGCGGGGTCGGCGCGGTGCTCAGGTGGTGTCTCTTCCCTTTCGTCGGCGACGGTGCCGTCGCCTGGGTGGCGCTGCAACTCTCCCACGCCACCAGCTTCGCCGCCACCCATCTCGGCACCATGCACGTCGTCACCCATGCGGTGGGCGAAGGGCGGGCGGCGACGGTGCAGGGGCTCACCGTGACCTTCTCCGGCATCACCATGGCGACGTCGACGCTCGCCTCGGGCATGCTCTACGCCCGCTTCGGCGGGGCCGGTTTCCTCGGCATGGCGGTGGTGGCGGGGCTCGGCACGATGGTGCTCTTCGCCGCGCTCGGGGCGAAGCGGCAGGTCGCGTGAAGCACCGTCCGGCGCCCGCGGTCGTGGCGCCTCGAAGGCGTGACGGCCCTCGGCGCCGGCACTTCGCGTCGCTTCGTCAGCCCCACAGCGCCGGTTCGGGCGGGTACATGAGCGAGCCCTCGTAACGCAGGCCGGGGACGCGGTCGCGGGCGAGCAACAGGGGGCCGTCGAGGTCGACGAAGTCGGCGATGCGGGCGAGGATCGCCGCCGGCGCCATGGCGAGCGAGGTGCCGACCATACAGCCGATCATGATGCGGTGGCCGAGCCGCTTCGCTTCCGCCGCGATCACCAGGGCCTCGGTGAGGCCGCCGGCCTTGTCGAGCTTGATGTTGATCGCCGAGTAGCGGTCGCGCAGCGACGCGAGGTCGGCGACGGTGTGCAGGCTCTCGTCGGCGCAGAGCGCGATCGGCGTCGTGAGCCCGCGCAGCGCGTCGTCGTCGCCGGCGGGCAGGGGTTGTTCGATCAGCTCGACACCGGCCGCCTCGCAGGCCGCGAGATTGGCGGCGAGGTTCGCCGTGCGCCACGCCTCGTTGGCATCGACGATCAGGCGTGCTTGCGGGGCACCGGCGCGCACCGCGGCGATGCGGTCGGGGTCGCCGTCGCCGCCGAGCTTGACCTTGAGGAGCGGGCGGGCGGCGGCGGCCTTCGCCGCATCGCCCATGCTCTCCGGCGTTCCCAGCGACAGGGTGTAGGCAGTGACGAGCGGCGTCGTGGCGGCGAGGCCGAGGCGCTCGGCGACGGGCACGCCGGCGCGTTTCGCCTCGAGGTCCCACAGGGCGCAGTCGAGGGCGTTGCGGGCGGCGCCGGCCGGCATCACTTCGGCGAGGCGGGCGCGGTCGAAACCGGGTTCGGCGAGATGCGGCTCGACCGTGCGGATGGCGACGACGACACCGTCGACGGTCTCGCCGTAGCGGGCGTAGGGCACGCATTCGCCGCGGCCGGTCACCCGTCCATCGGAAAGGGTGGCGGTCACCACCACCGCTTCGGTGCGCGAGCCGCGCGAGATGGTGAAGGAACCGGCGATCGGGAAGCTCTCGACCGCGATCTCGAGGGTGAGGCTCATTTCGCCCCTCCGGCAGGGAAGAGCGCGACGAGACGATCGACGATCGAGGCGACGCCGAAGCGGACCGGGTCGGAGGCGGGCAGGTCGTGGAAGGCTTCCGCCTCCTCGCAGACGCGCCGCGCCTCGGCTTCGTCGAGATGTTCGGTGTTGATCGAGATGCCGATCGGGCGGATCGCCGGATTGGTGAGGCGGCCGCAGGCGACGGTCATCTCGATGACGTCGCGGATGGTCGGCAGCGCATGTCGGACGCCGCGCATGGTGGTGCGGGTCGGCTCGTGGCAGACGACGAAGGCGTCGGGCTGAGCGCCGTGGAGGAGGCCGAGCGACACGCCGGCGAAGGAGGGATGGAAGAGCGAGCCCTGGCCTTCGACGACGTCCCAATGGGCCGGTTCGGCGGCCGGCGACAACCATTCGACGGCGCCGGAGATGAAGTCGGCGACGACCGCGTCGATCGCCGCGCCGCGACCGGAGATGAAGACGCCGGTCTGGCCGGTGGCGCGGAAGTCGGCGTCTAGGCCGCGGGCGCACATCTCCTTCTCGAGGGCGAGGGCGGTGTACTTCTTGCCGACGGAACAGTCGGTGCCGACGGTGAGGAGCCGCAGGCCGGGCCGCTTGGTGCCCTTGCCGGTGGCGAAACGCTCGTGGGTGAAGCGCACGTCGTGCAGCTTGCGGCCGTTGCGGTGGGCGGCCTCGGCGATCTCGGGGATCGAGGCGAGGCGGACGTGGAGGCCGGTAGCGATGTCCATGCCGGCGTCGAGGGCTTCGACGATCGAGGCGATCCAGTGGTCGGGCAGCACGCCGCCGGCGTTGGCGACGCCGACGATCATGGTCTTCACCCCGGCGGTAGCCGCTTCGGCGATGCTCATATCGGGGCGGCGGGCATCGGCCCTGCAGCCGGTCAGGCGGTGTTGGCCGAGACACCACTCGGGTCGCCAGTCGACGATGCCGAGCGCGGTCTTCGCCGCCAACTGATCGGGCACGTCGCCGAGGAACAAGAGATAGGGGCGGGCGATCTCCATGGGCGGCCTCCGGTGGCAACGCGAGTGATCTGTCGTCGTACCGCCACACGAACGCGCGAAAGCACGAGGGATGCTTGTGGCCGACGCGCAGCGACGGCACACTCGACCGCACGATTCATACGTGTCGGCGCGGCGACCGCCAAGGCGTGTCGAACGCCGGTCGGGCATGCGCCGAACACGCAGCCGACCGCACCGCCGACCACACCTCGCGGACCCGACGGCGTCGTTCGCCGGTTCGGTCTCGGGTGATCGGGAGATGCCATGGGGTTCGAGGAGGCGATCGTTCGCGGGTCTGCGGTACGGCCGACGCTCGTCGTCGAAGCCGGCCCGGCGGCGACGCGTCTCGTGATCGGCGGCGACTGGACCATCCGCACCGTCGGTGAGGTCGAGGCGCGGGTCCGCGAGGTCCTCGGCACGCGTCCCCGCGGCCCGATCGAGATCGATCTCGCCGGTGCCGGCCATGTCGACACCGCCGGCGCGCTGCTGGTCGATCGGATGATCGCTGCGGTCCCGGAGGCCGAGCGTCGCATCGTCGGTCTCGACGAGACCCGGCGGGTGTTGTTCGCGGAGGTTGCGGACGCCGACCTGCCGCCACCCGCGCCGGCGGCGAAGCCGACGACGATCCGGCGGTGGCTCGAGCGGCTCGGCGAACTCGGGGTGGGTTTCCTCGACGAGGCGAAGGCGATCCTGACGTTGCTCGGCGGTGTGGCGGTGGTCGTCGTTCAGACGACCCTGCATCCGAGCCGCATCCGCTTCGTGCCCTTCGTCCACCAACTCGAGCGGACCGCGCTCAACGCGGCGCCGATCATCACGCTGATGAGTTTCCTCATCGGCGCCATCATCGCCCAGCAGGGGGCGTTCTATTTCCGCCGTTTCGGCGCCGATCTCTATGTCGTCGACATGGTCGGCGTGCTGACCTTGCGCGAGATCGCGGTGCTGCTCACCGCCATCATGGTCGCCGGACGGTCGGGGTCGTCCTTCACCGCCGAACTCGGCTCGATGAAGATGCGCGAGGAGGTCGACGCGCTGAAGGTGATCGGTCTCGATCCGGTCGAGGTGCTGGTGGTGCCGCGGCTCCTCGCCCTGATGCTGGCGCTGCCGATCCTCACGTTTCTCTCCGATCTGGCGGCGCTGTTCGGCGCGGCGATCGTCTGCAACACCTACGGCGGCATCCCGACGGAGACCTTCCTGATGCGGCTCAAGGAGGCGATCGAGATGCGCACCTTCTGGGTGGGTATCGCCAAGGCGCCGTTCATGGCGCTGATCATCGGCCTCGTCGCCTCGGTCGAGGGGTTGGCGGTCAAGGGCAGCGCCGAATCCCTCGGCACCCAGACGACCCAGTCGGTGGTGAAGTCGATCTTCATGGTGATCGTCGTCGACGGCATCTTCGCCATGTTCTATGCGGCGGCGGGGGTGTGATGGCGGAATGCGTCCGACATCTCGGCGAAGAGGAGCCGATCATCCGCTGCCGCGGCATCACCGTCGGTTTCGGCGACAAACTGGTGCTCGAGAACCTCGATCTCGACGTCCGGCGCGGCGAGATCCTCGGCTTCGTCGGCGGTTCGGGGACGGGCAAGTCGGTGCTGATGCGCACCGTCCTCGGCCTCAATCCGAAACGCGCCGGGACGGTCGAGGTCTTCGGCCACGATCTCGACACGGTGGAGCCGAAGGTCAGGACCGGGGTCGAGCGCTGCTGGGGGGTGCTCTTCCAGCACGGTGCGCTGTTCTCGTCGCTTTCGGTCAAGCAGAACATCCAGGTGCCGATGCGCGAGCACATGGATCTCTCCGAGGCGATGATGGACGATCTCGCCCGGCTGAAGATCGCCATGGTGGGGCTGCCGCAGGACGCCGCGGACAAATTCCCGTCCGAATTGTCGGGTGGCATGATCAAGCGCGCCGGTCTGGCGCGTGCGCTGGCGCTCGATCCGGCGATCGTCTTCCTCGACGAGCCGACTTCGGGTCTCGACCCGATCGGCGCCGGCGACTTCGACGATCTGATCGCCAAATTGCGTGATACGTTGGGTCTGACGGTGTTCATGGTGACACACGACCTCGACAGTCTGGCCACCGTGTGCGACCGAATAGCGGTTCTGGGGAATCGACGCGTTCTGGTCGACGGAACGCTCGAGGACATGCTCACCTTCGATCACCCGTGGGTGAAGGCCTATTTCAGAGGGACGAGAGCCCGCGGCATCGCCGCCAGAGGACGTTGATGGAAACTCGCGCCAACCTCGTGACCGTCGGCCTGTTCGTTCTCGCGGTGATCGCCGCGGGATTCGGCTCGGCCTTCTGGCTCCTGCGGGGGGGCGAGGGCGCGCGCCGCGCCAGCCTCGTCGTCGTCTTCCCCGGCTCGGTTTCGGGCCTCGTCACCGGCGCCAACGTGTCGTTCAACGGCATCAAGGTCGGCGAGGTGAAGAAGCTCTCCTTCGCTCCCGACGATCCGGCGCGGGTGATCGCCCGTGTCGACGTCGACGCCGAGACGCCGATCAAGACCGACAGCCGCGCCTCGCTCGGCTACCAGGGGCTGACCGGCGTCGCCACGGTGCAGATCTGGGGCGGGTCGGCGCAGGCGGAGTCTCTCCTCGCCCGCGACGAGAACGAGCGGCTGATCTATGCCGAGCGCTCATCGATGCAGGACATCCTGGAAGGAGCACAGCGGGTGCTCGGCCGGCTCGACAGCGCCGTCGGCGAGGTCGAGCAGCTGATCAAGGACAATGCCGAGCCGATCAAGAAGACCGTGAAGAACGCCGAGACCTTCTCCGACGCGCTCGCCAAGAACTCGGACGGCGTCGAGAAGTTCATGAGCGCGGTCTCCAAGGCCGGCGACGTCCTCGCCTCCGTCTCGGGCAAGATCGAGGTGCTCGCCGACGACGTCGACGGCCTGGTCCGGACCGTCGACAAGGGCAAGGTCACCGACATCGTCGACAACGCCCATTCGATGATGGGCCGGCTCGACGAGGCGTCGAAGCGGGTCGACGGCATCCTCGCCAAGATCGACGCCATCGCCGGGTCGGACGAGGGCAAAGGCGTGGTCAAACAGGCCGCCGGCTTCCTCGACGAGGCGACGGCGGCGGCGAAGAGCATCAAGGAGACGGCGCTGACCTTCCAGACGCGGGCCGACGAGATCGCCGATGGACTGGCGCGGCTCACCGGCGCCGGGGTGCGCGATCTGCGCGACTTCGTCGCCGAGGGCAGACGCACCCTCGGCACCATCGATCGGGCGGTGACCAATCTCGATCGAGATCCCAAACGGCTGATCTTCGGCGGTTCGGCCGCGCGGGTGCCGGAATATTCGGGGAATAGGAGATGAGGCGAGGCGCGGACCATCGACGGGCGAAGACGGCGGGGCGCGCTTTCGCGGCGCTCGGCCTCGCGGCGGTGCTCGCCGGCTGTTCGGCGGTGATGCCGACGCCGTCGGCCGACACCTACGATCTCAGCGCGCCGGCGACGACCACGCCGCCGCGGGGCCGCTCCTTGCAGATTTTGGTCGCCGAACCGGCGGCCGACCGGGCGCTCGACACCGAACGTATCGTGGTGCGGCCGAGCGCCACCGAGATCGCCTATTTCTCCGGCGCTCAATGGTCCGACCGTTTGCCGCGCCTCGTCCAGTCGCGGCTCGTCGGGGCGCTCGAAGCGTCGGGGCGGTTCCGCGCCGCCGGGCGTCCGGGCCAGGGGCTGGCCATCGACCGGCAGATCGTCACCGAGATCCGCGCCTTCGACTACGAGGCGGGCGAAGGGCGGGTGGTGATCGCGCTGTCGATGAAGTTGATGGACGACCGAACGGGGCGCGTCCTCGCCACCCGCGCCTTCCGCGCCGAGGAGCCCGCCACCGACAGCGCCAAGGCGGCCGTCGCCGCCTTCGATCGGGCGCAGGCGCGGTTGATGGCCGAAATCGTCGCCTGGGCCGGTCAGCGCGGCTGAGGGCATCGGCCGGCAGCCGGCGGCTGGTAGGGACCGGACGGGCCGCGGGTGTCCGCAACGCGGGGCGATCACGTGACGGCGGGGCGCATCTTCTTCGATCGTGACACCGTCTTCGACCGAGACACCGAGGCGTGGGGCGCCGTCGCGTCGCCGGTCGTCCACGCCGTTGTGGTCGCCGCGCTCCTGACGCTGCACACGGTGCACCGGACGGTGGGCGAGGTCGAACCGGTCGAACGGATCGAAGTCGAACTGGTGGCACCACCTCCGGCCGAGAACCCCGCTCCGGCTGCGGCCCGGCCGTCGGTGCAGGCGGAACCCGCGGCGGGGAGCGTGCCGATGGGCGACGCTCGCGAAACGCCGGTGCCTCGTTCCGAGCCGCCGGCCGGTGCCCAGGTGCCGGCGTCGGCCTCGCCCGACGGGATGATCCGCGCGACCCGGCTGTTCTCGGCCGAGGTTCTCGCCTCGCCCCGGAGTCGTCGGGCCCGCGAAGACCTGCGACGGATGGCCGGGGACGAACGCCTCGTCCAGCTCTGCGACCTCGAGGCCCTGGAACAGATCCACGCCCGCGAAACTGCCTTCCGCCCGGAGACGCTGGTCGCCCAGGCTTCGGCAGAGGTGCGGGTCTCGGAACGCCGGGTCGAGGCGGACGGCGGGGCCTTCGCGTCGGGGGGGCGTTGGTACGCCGTGTCCTTCCGCTGCGAGGTGAGCGCCGATCTCACGAAGGTCGTCGACTTCGCTTTGCGGGTCGGCGACGAGATCCCGAGGCGCGACTGGTCGAGGCTGGCCCTGCCGGCGCCCGGCGGCTCGCTCGACTGATCGGCGCTCCGAAACGAAGACGGCCGCCCCGAGGGGCGGCCGTTCACGTTTTCGACCGGGTCACGCCTCGTCTCAGTCCAATCGGCCGCTGGCGTGGGCGAGGAGCGTGTAGACCTTGCCGGTGTCGGAGGCGAGGTAGTTGCGCGCCGCGTCCGGATCGCGCGAGGAGCGCGAGGCTTCGCCGAGCAGGCTCTCGAAGTCGGCGACGTAGCGGTCGACCGCGGTGCGGAACTCGGTGTCGCGCTGATACTTGCGGCGGATCTCCTCGAAGGTCTGCTGGCCCTGGAGGGTGTAGAGCCGGCGCGAGAAGACGTTGCGCTCGCCGTGACGCCAGCGGTCCCACAGATCGGCGAAGGCTTCGTCGTCGATGGCGCGGGCGATGTCGCCGGAGAGCGCATCGAGCTTGTCGACGACGTTCGTCGGGGCGCGGGCGTAGGTCGGGGCGGGGGCCGGGGCCGGTTCCTCGTCGCGCGAGGCGCGGCGCAGGAGATCCGACATCCAGCCGCCGCGAGCGGGCTCACGCGGCTCCTCGCGCGGCGCGGCGGCGGGGGCTTCGCGATAGCTGCCGTAGGCCGGCGCGGACGGCGTCGGACGACGTGGTTCGGCGAAGGCGACGGCGGCCGGTTCCGCCGGCGCGGGCGCGGGGGCCGGCTGAGGACGTCGCGGCGCCTCGTAGCGCGGCGCGGCCTCGACCGAGGCGGCACGGGTGCCGGTGGCGCGCGAGACGTCGAGGTTGGCGGTCTGGCGGCCGACCAGGGCGGAGAGATCGGCGAGCGCCTTCAACTGGTCGGTGACGACGCGACGCAGCTGGGCGGTCGACTCTTCGGTCTCCTTCGGCAACTCGAGGACGCCGCGGCGAAGCTCGGTGCGGGTGGCCTCCAGCTCGGACTGCATGATGCGGGCGGCGTCGCGCATCTTGTCGGTCGCCTCGGCGAAGCGGCCGGTGGTCTCGCCGACGGCGCGCGTCATCTCGGCGATCATCGCCTCCTGGGCGGCGCGCAGGGCCTCGGCCGAGCGCTGACCCTCGGTGCCGGCGGTCTGCCGCAGCGTGTCGAGCTGGGTCAGGACCTTGCGCATCGCCTCTTCCGCGGCGGTGGTCAGCGAGGCGCCGACGTCGCGGGCGCGGGCTTCGGCGGTGGTGAGCGTGTCGCCCACCAGACCGGAGAAGGCGTGCATCATCGTCTCCACCGACTGCGTCTTGTCGACGAGGCCGGCAGCGAGCTCCTCGAGCGAGCGGCGACGCTCCTCGACGGTGGTCTCGAGCGCCTTGTTGGCGTCGGAGAGCAGGTTGGTGGCCGAGGTCAGGCTGCGGGCCTGTTCGTCGAAGCGCAGGGTGAGATCGGCGACGTCGTGGAGGACGTTCTTGGAGGTGCTCTCCAGCGCCGCGACCTGGGTCGAGACCTGCTCGGTGATGCCGCGGGTCTCGGACAGCGCCTGTTCGAGGACGGAGCGGACCTCCTCGGTGCGGCCGCCGAGGTTCTTCTCGACGAGGTCGAGGTTCTCGCCGGCGCGGTTGAGCACCGAATGGAGGGTGAGGTTGGCCTGGGTCAGGCGCTCGAGCAGCCCGCCCATGTCGTCGCGCAGGCGGTCGGAGGCTTGCGCCACCACGCCGACGGCGGCACGGCTCTTGTCGTCGAAGGCGGCGACGAGCGCAGCGGTCGCGCCGGCGACCACCTCGGTCGCCACACGGCTCTTCTCGTCCAGCGCGGAGACGAGGGTCTCGGAGGCGCGGGACACCACTTCCGTGGCCTCGCGGGTCTTGTCGTCGAAGGCGGCGACCAGCTTTTCGCGCGCCTCGGTGACGACGCGGGTGGCGTCGAGACCCTGACGGGCGACGGCTTCGGTGAGGTCGCGGCCCTTGCGGTCGAGGGCTTCGACGAGGATGTCGCGGGCCTGACCGATCTTGCCGGTGATCTCGCCGACGCGGCCGTCGACGGTCTCGCCGAGGGCGCGGGAGATCTCGCCGGCGCGGGCGGCGAATTCGTCGGATTGCGCCGACAGGGCGGAGACGAGCTCACCGCCGTGGGCGGCGAATGCGTCGGATTGCGCCGACAGCGCGGAGACGAGCTCGCCGCCACGGCCGCCGATGAGATCGGTGAGGTCGCGGGTGCGGGCGTCGAGTTCACCGACGACGGTCGCGGTGCGGCCGGAAATGGTGCGCTCGAGTTCTTCGGTCGCGCCGGTGATGCGGCCGGTGGCGCCTTCGATCGAACCGGCGACCTGACGGGCGGCGCGGTCGGCCTCTTCGCCGAGCGCCGAGGTGATCGCCGACAGGCGGTCCTGGGTGAGGCGGTCGAAGGCGGCGGTGCGCTGATCGAGGGTCTCGGTGACCTCGTAGAGGCGGGCGCCGAGCGTGCCGTTGACCTCGGCGACGCGGTCGGCGAGGTGCTCGGCGATCTCGTCGGTGCGGCGGGTGAGGACGCGGCCGACCTCGTCCATGCGGCCGTCGAAGGCGGCGGTGACCTGGATCTGGCCCTGGGCGAAGGTCGTGGCGATCTCGCGGGTGCGCTCCATCAGGCTCTCGGAGATCTGACGACCGCGCAGGTCGAGCGCCTCCTCGATCCGGCCGACGCGGGCGTCGATGGTCGAGGCGAGCGTCTCCGCCCGACGTTCGAAGTCTCGCGTGGCGTTCTCGACGCTGGCGCCGACGGTGGCGCCGAATTCGCCGAGACGGGCCTCGAGAGCTTCGGACATGTCGGTGGTATGACGATCGACCACCTCGCCGATGAGGGCGGTGCGGGTCTCGATGGTCGAGGCGAGCATCTCGGTCTTGGCGGCGAGCGTGTCGGAGACCGTGACGAAGCGGGTCTCGAGCAGGTCGCGCATGGTCTCGGTGCGATCGCCGAGGACCTCGACGAGGCCGGCGGCGCGGACGTTGACGATCTGATCGAGGGTGTCGAGGCGGGCCGAGAGACCGGACGTGACGGATTCGCCCCGTTCGGCGAGGGTCTCGGCGATGCGCGTTCCGGTTTCGGTCATCCGCTGGGCGACGACGTCCCCCTGGGTACCGACGAGACGCGCCACTTCGGTGCCGGCACGGCCGAGCCGCTCGGCGAGGTCGTGGGTACGCTTCAAGAGTTCGTCGCCGACGCCGTTGAGCGTGGTGTCGAGGCTCGCGCGGAACTCGCCGGTGCGGTTCTCGAGCAGTTCGTCGAGGCTCTTGCCGGTGTCGGCGAGGCGCTGCTCCAGCTCGGCGCCGTGGACGACGATCGACTTGTAGATCTTCTCGCCGGTGTCGCCGAGGCGATCGGCGAGTTCGCCGCCGCGCGAGGAGATGGTCTCGGCGATCTTGGTGCCGGTCTCGTCGAGACGCTCGGTGATCTCGGCGCCGCGCAGCGAGAGGTCGACGGCGAGCGACTGGCCGGTGCCCTTGAGGGCGTCGGCGACTTCGCCGGCACGCTCGGCGATGGCGTCGACGATCTCGCCGCCGGTGCGCGACAGGGTGGCGTCGATCTCGATGGCGTGGGCCTTGAGTTCGGCGTTCACTTCGTGACCGCGGGTCTGGATCGTCTCGGCGATCAGCTGGCCGGTGGAGGCGAGCGAGTCGTTCAGCGACGAGCCGGTGCTGGTCAGGGTGCCGATCAGCGTCTCACCGGTCGTGGCGAGGGTGTTGGTGACCGTGTCGGTGCGCTCGGTGAGCGTCGAGACGAGGGCGTCGGTACGCTCGGTGAGCGTCGACGCCAGAACCGCGGTGCGCTCGGAGAGGGCGCCGGCGAGACCGTCGGTGTGTTCCGACAGGGTCGAGGCGAGGGTCTCGGTGCGCTCGGCGATGGTGACGGCGAGGACGTCGCCGCGCTCCGACAGCGTCGAAGCGAGGGTGTCGGTGCGCTCGGCGAGGGTCGAGGCGAGGGTGTCGGTGCGATCCGTCAGCGTCGCGGCGAGGGTGTCGGTGCGCTCCGCCAGCGTCGAGACGAGGGTATCGGTGCGATCCGTCAGCGTCGCGGCGAGCGTCTCGGTCCGCTCCGACAAGGTCGTGACGAGGGTGCCGGTGCGCTCGGTCAGCGTCGAGGCGAGGCTGTCGGTGCGCTCAGCGAGGGTGGAGGCGAGACCTTCGCCCATCGAGCGCACGGTCTCGGTGATCAGCTCGGAGCGGTCGGTGAGCGCGGCGACGATCTGGTCGCCGGTGCGGTTGAGCGTGTCGGTGATCTCGAAACCCTTGACCGAGAGGGTCTCGGCGGCGACCTGGCCGGCGCTCGACAGGGTCTCGGCGACGGTACGACCGGTCTCGGACATGCGGTCGATGACCGAGGACGAACGGGTGTCGAGCGCGGTGACGACGCCTTCGACCGTGGCGGTCAGGGTGTTGTTGATCTCGACGCTCTTGTCGCCGAGCGACCCGACGAGGCGCTTGGAGGCCTCGTCGGCGGCCTCGACGATGCGCTCGCGGGTGGTCATGAGATCGCCCGAGAGGCCTTCGTGGGCGCCGGAGATGGCGGCGCGGACGCGCTCGGAATTGTTGACGATCGCTTCGCGCTGGTTGACCAGCTCCTCGATCAGCGAGCGGATGCGCAACTCGTTCTCGCCGTAGGCGCGTTCGAGCGAGGAGACCTCGTTGTGCACCAGCACCTCGATCTCGCCGGCGCGGGCGACGACGCGCTCGAGGCCGTCGCCGACGGCCGCCATCTCGCGACGGATGGCGTGGCCGACCGACACCACCGCCTCCTGGGCGTTGGTCTCCGGCTCGGCGAGACGCAGGGCGATCTCGGTCATCGAGCGGGCGGTCAGGCGCAGTTCCTGGGCGCGGCGCAGCAGCACCGCGAAGCCGAAGAGCAGGAACACCGGCAGGATCACACCGGCGGCGGCGAAGAGGACGTTGGGCTGCTGGACGAGTGCGGCGATGTCGGCGCCCTGCGGCGCCAATGTGGCGCGCAGCAGCCAACCGGTGACGCCGACCCAGGCGAGGGAGGCGAGAAGCGCGAACCAGTAGGGGGCGCTCGACGGACGGCGGGTCAGGGCATAGGTGATGCCGGACACGGCGCGGCGGTCGTCGTTGGCGGCGCGGGTCGTAGCTGCGGGAGCGAGCGCGGGATCGTTGGCCGGTTCGGGCGTCTGCAGCGCGGCCTTTCGCGCCTCGGCGCGGGGCTCGGCCTCGGCCTTGACCTTCGGCTCGACCTTGGCCTTGGGATCGACCTTCGCCTTCGGGTCCGGCTTCACCGGCGCGGGCTCGGCGAGCGCCGCCTCGACCGAACGGGCGGCCTTGTCGGACGGCGAATCCGGCTTCGGGTCGACCTTCACCACCGGGGTCTCGGCCGGCTTTTCGGGAGAAGTGCCCTCGAGATCGAGCTTGAGAGCCTCCTCGACCGCGGAGAGAGCCGCCTCGACGGGGTCGATGGTCTTCGTGGGATTGGTCGCCATGGGTCTTCGCCTCGCGTCCGTACACCGTACTCTTCGGTCCGCCCGGACGATCCTCGTCTCGTCGCCGAGCCGAGGGGCGGACCGGGTCTTTCGCCCGGGACGTCGCCGACCACCTCGAACCGCCGCCGGTTCGGATGAGGGTGACGCCGTGCGTGCGGGGACGAGACCGCGCGACCAGGGTCGTTCGGTCAGCCTCCTCGCAGATTGCCGCAGTCGGATGGTAATGGCACATTAACGAAGATGAAACAGTCGTTGCCGCGTTTCGGCGATCATCGTTAACGGGTGTGGATCATGGCGGGGGCGAAGGCGAAGTCGGCGAGGAAGTCCGCCACCGCGGGCGACGGGGAGGGCGGGGCGACGCGCGCGGCTCCGAGCCCGGCGCAACGGGCCTACCTCTCCCGGGGGTTGAACCAACCCGGCGGTAAACTTCCCCTCTTCGACGATCAGGGGCGCGAAGTGGCGCACGAGACGATTCGCGTCTGCATCGCGCGGGGCTGGGCCGAGCCGTGGTTCGTCAATCCGATCAAACCCGACTGGGTGGTGGCGAGGCTGACACCGGCCGGCCGGCGGGCACTCGGCGTGGAAGCGACGAACGCGCCGACCTGACCATCGTTCACCTTTCTCTCACCGTCTTCGCAGATGACGGTGCTCCGGCGGCGGCTTCTTAACCGCGTCTCGGTACCTCCTCCCCATACTCGGTTCCCTCGAACACGGACGACGAACGTTCCGGGAGGGTGCCATGAACATGATCGGGGTCGAACGGACGAGCGGGAACGGAAGCGACGCGACCACGGGCTTCGCGGCGGTCGGGCGGGAGCCGGCGCCGATCGATCTCATCCATCTGGCGCGGCAGACCTTCGGTTCGAGCGACCTCGAGCGCGACGTGTTGACCCTTTTCGTCCAGCAGGGCGCCGGTCTCGCCCGGCGCATCGCCGAGGCGGCGAACGCCACGGAGCGCGGCGAGATCGCTCATCGCCTGAAAGGCTCGGCCTTCGCCGTCGGTGCCGTCCGGGTCGGCCGGCTCGCCCAGGCGCTGGAGAGCGCGACGGCGACCGTCGAGATCCGCGGGCTGACCACGGATCTGGCGCAGGCGGTGGACGAGGTCGAACGCTTTGTCGCATCCTTGCTGGCGCCGGCGGCCTGACGCGGCTCCGAGAGGGATGCGGCCCCGTCTCACGACGAATTTCGGGACATCGACCGGTCTCGCCGACTTGACGGCGGGCCGGGAAGGCTTCAAGTCGATGGCGCGCGACGCCTCGCCCGGTCGAGGCGCGACGCGCCATCGCTGTTCCCGACGCCCGAGGCCCCCATGCCCAAGATCACCTTCATCCCCCAAGGCCAGGAAGAAATCGTCGTCGACGCCGAGGTCGGCTCCACGGTGATGGAGGCGGCGGTGCGCAACGGTGTTCCGGGGATCGAGGCGGAATGCGGCGGCGCCTGCGCCTGCGCCACCTGCCACGTCTACGTCGACGCGCAGTGGTACGAGAAGGTCGGCGGGCCGCAGCCGATGGAAGAGGACATGCTCGACTTCGCCTGGGACGTCCGGCCGACCTCGCGCCTCTCCTGCCAGATGAAGATCGTCGCCGACTGGGACGGTCTCGTCGTCGAGATCCCCGAGAAGCAGGCCTGATCGGGTCTTCTCGCGCGCCGGCGCCGCACGTGCGGCGATGGGTACCGTTTTCGCCGACTTGCGCGCGGGACGAAAACACGTTTCTTTCGCGCTCGAGAGCTTCCGTCTAGAGAAGCCGGCGATCCGTTCGTAAGCCCCACGAACCGGCGCGTCGTTCGACGCGTCCGATCGCGATTCCTCGTCACCCGCCGATCGAAGAGCTGACCCATGTCCGAAGCCATCACCACCGACGTCGTCATCATCGGAGCCGGGCCGGTCGGCCTCTTCGCGGTGTTCGAGTTGGGTCTGCTCGACCTCAAGTGCCACCTGATCGACATCCTCGACAAGCCGGGCGGCCAGTGCGCCGAGCTCTATCCGGAGAAGCCGATCTACGACATCCCCGGCTATCCGGTGATCGGGGCGCTCGAGCTGATCGACAAGCTGCAGGAGCAGATCAAGCCGTTCCACCCGACCTATCACTACGGTCAGCAGGTGGAGAAGGTGGCGCGTCTTCCCGACGGCGCGGGCTTCGAAGTGGTGACCGACGCCGGCACCGAGTTCCGCTGCAAGGTGGTGGTGATCGCCGCCGGTGGCGGTTCGTTCCAGCCGAAGCGTCCGCCGGTGCCGGGCATCGAGGGCTACGAGGGCACCTCGGTGTTCTATTCGGTGCGCAAGATGGAATCGTTCCGCGACCAGTCGATCGTCATCGTCGGCGGCGGCGACTCGGCGCTCGACTGGACGCTCAACCTGACGCCGGTGGCGAAGCGCGTGACGCTGGTCCATCGTCGCGACGACTTCCGCGGCGCGCCGCATTCGGTCGAGCAGATGCGCAAGCTCGTCGCCGAGGGCAAGGTCGATCTCCACATCGGTCAGGTGACCGAGCTCAAGGGCGAGGGCGGCGATCTCTCGGCGGTGGTTCTGAAGAAGAACGACGGCAGCGTGATCGACGTGCCGGCGACGCGGATGATGCCGTTCTTCGGCCTCACCATGAAGCTCGGCCCGATCGCCGACTGGGGCCTGAACCTCCACGAGAACCTGATCCCGGTCGACACCGAGAAGTTCGAGACCTCGGAACCCGGCATCTTCGCCATCGGCGACATCAACACTTATCCGGGCAAGCTGAAGCTGATCCTCTCGGGCTTCCACGAGGCGGCTCTGATGTCCCAGGCGGCGAAGCGCATCGTCGACCCCGACAAGCGCATCGTCTTCCAGTACACGACCTCGTCGACCAACCTGCAGAAGAAGCTCGGGGTGAACTGAGCGGCGCGCCGGATCGGTTCGCCGGACGAGACGGGCGCGCCTCCGGACCGCCACCGTGCCGATCTCCTGCAGCGTGGCACCCCGTCGTGACGGTCCGCCGAATTCTGCGTCGGAGGCGAGATGCTTGTCACCCTGCTCGATCTCGTCGGTTCGTTCGTCTTCGCCCTCAGCGGCGCCACGGTGGCGGCGGAACGCCGGCTGGACCCGTTCGGCATGGCCTTTCTGGCCTTCGTCGCCGCGACGTCGGGTGGAATCGTTCGCGACCTTCTCATCGGTGTCACGCCGCCGATGGCGATCGCCACATGGCACTATTGTGCGCTCGCGTGCCTCGCCGCGGCCGTCACCTGGTTCGCGGGACGACAGATCGCCCGACTGTCGGCTCCCGTCGCGGTGTTCGACGCACTCGGCCTCGGTGTCTTCGCCGTTGTGGGCACGCGCCGCGCCCTCGAGGCCGGGATCTCCCCGGTCATGGCGGCGATGCTCGGGATGATCACGGCGATCGGCGGGGGAATCGGGCGGGACATTCTCACCGCGCGGACGCCGATGGTTCTCCACAAGGAGATCTACGCCCTGGCCGCGCTGCTGGGGGGCGGGATCGTCGCCGCCGGGAGTGTATTCGGCTTGCCCGACACCGTCACGGCGACGGTGGGAGCCTGTCTGGCGACGGTCATACGGTTGCTCGCCCTGAAGAGGGGGTGGAATCTGCCGCCCTCGAAAGCACCGTAGAGGATCGCGGTCGCGATCCGCGGAAGGGCATCGGCGATCGGCGATCGGCGCGCCGTCCGGGCTCACACCATCGCCGGTGTCGCTCCGTCGCGCATCCGCGCCAGTTGCGCCACCACCACCGGCACCACCAGCCCCAGCCCGACCAGCGACGAGGTCAGCTCCGGCGCGATCAGCAGCAGCGCGGCGATCGCGAGGAGCAGGCGTTCCCAGGCGCGGGTGTGGGTCAGGAAGTACTTCGAGAAGGCCGCCGACAGGAAGACGATGCCGGTGACGCAGCCCGCGGTGGCGACGGCGAATTCGCCCCAGGAGAAGGTCTTCACGACGAGCAGCAGCGACGGCGAGAAGACGAAGACGAAGGGCACCAGCGCCTTGCCCAGCGCCAGCCGGAAAGCGGTGTTGCCCGTCTTGAAGGGGTCGGCGCCGGCCATGCCCGCCGCCGCATAGGCGGCGATGGCGACCGGCGGAGTGATGTCGGCGAGGACGCCGTAATAGAAGACGAAGAAGTGGGCGACGATCGGCTCGACGCCGAGCATGCCCAGCGCCGGGGCGGCGACGGTCACCATGATGATGTAGGTCGCCGTCGTCGGGATGCCGCAGCCCATGAGGATGCAGACGACAGCCGTGAGAGCCAGGGTGAAGAACAGCGTCAGCGCCTTGGTGCCCATGATCCACGCCGGCAGCCAGGTGGCGACGCTCGTGGCGAACTCGGTGGCGGTCGAGGTGACGATGAAGGAGATCTTGAAGCCGACGCCGGTCAGGGTCACGACGCCGATGACGATGCCGACGGTCGCCGCCGCGACACCGACGGCGAGCGCATACTTGGCGCCGTCGCGCAGGCCCTCGAAGATCTCGACCGGCTTCATCCGCCGCTTCGGATTGAGGAGCCCGACGAGGACGGCCAGCGTGATGCCGGTGAAGGCGGCGAGATAGGGCGTGTAGCCGGAGAACAGCATCCAGATCAGGCCGACGAGCGGGATCACCGTCGGCCAGTCGCGAGCGAAGGCCGCCTTGATGTCCGGCATCTCCTCGGGGGTCAGGCCGCGCAGGCCGTCGCGCTTGGCCTCGAAATGGACCTGGGTGAAGACGCCGAGGAAGTGCATGAAGGCCGGCACCACCGCGGCGAGCACGATGGTGGTGTAGGGGAGATTGAGGAACTCGATCATCAGGAAGGCGGCGGCGCCCATGATCGGCGGGGTGATCTGGCCGCCGGTCGAGGCGGTCGATTCCACCGCGGCGGCGAAGTGCTTCTTGTAGCCGAGGCGGACCATCATCGGGATGGTGAGCGAACCGACCGTCACCGCATTGGCGACCGACGAGCCGGAGATCATGCCGAAAAGGGCGGAGCCGAAGATCGACACCTTGGCCGGACCACCGGCGTAGCGGCCGGCGACCCAGGCGGCGCAGTCGAGGAAGAGCTGGCCGAGGCCGATGCGGGTGGCGAAGACGCCGAACAGCACGAAGTGGAAGACGTAGGTCGCGACCACGCCGAGCGGCACGCCGTAGATGCCCTGGGTGGTGAGATAGAGGTGGTTGATCAACTGCGCCGGTGTCGCGCCCGGGTGGACGAAGATGCCCGGCATCGAGCGCCCCCAGATCGCGTAGGCCATGAAGCCGATGGCGATCACCGGCAACGGCCAGCCGACGGTGCGCCGCGTCGCTTCGAGCAGCAGGAGCACCAGAGCGCCGCCCAGAAGCACGTCGGTCGGCGTCGGATTGCCGACGCGGAAGGCGAGGTCGTCGAGCGGGATCAGCGGGATGTGCATCACCGCGACGACCGAGAGGGCGAACAGCGCCCAGTCCCAGAGCGGAATGCCGAGCGGGTGGAGCCAGTCGGTGGTCCGCGCCGCGTGCATGCGGAAGGCCGGGAAGACCAGGAAGACGAGGCCGAGGACGAAGGAGAGATGGATGCCGCGGTGGAGGAGTTCGGGCAACAGGCCGAAGCCGGCGGTCCAGTAGTGGAAGAGCGACAGGGCGACGAGAGCGGAGCCGACGATCGCCTCGCCGAGCGGCGCCATCGGGCGGAAGCTCATCTCCGGATCGAACTTCTCCTCGAGTTCGCGGGCCTTCGCTTCGTCGAGTTCGAATTCGTGCATGGGATGTCCGACCTTCTTGCGGCCGTGGCCTCACGCAAACGGCGTCGGCCACGTCGTTCCCTCCCCCCCGGAGGGGGAGGGACAGGGAGGGGGGGCGCCGCGTCGGCGCCGGCCCGATGTCGAGACGGCCCGAAGCCGGAGCCCCCCTCTGTCTCTCCCCCTCGAGGGGGGGAGGACCGGAGGAGAGGGCCTTCGCTCTACGGCGGCCGAATCGTAGGCGCGGCCGTCGTGGCGACCATCGGATCACGAGCCCCGCGATCCGTTCCGTGGCTCACTTGATCAGGCCGGCTTCCTTGTAGAAGGCTTCGGCGCCGGGATGCAGCGGGATGCCGACGCCGTCGAGGGCGGTCTCCATGCGGATCGCCTTGCCCTTGGCGTGGCCGGCGTCGAGGAGCTTGCGCGAATTGGCGTTCCACAGCGCCTTGGTGATGCCGTTGATCAGGTTCGCCGGCTGCTTGGCGGAGGTGACGAGCAGGGCGTTGACCGAGATGGTCTCGACCTCGCCGACGTCCTTGTAGGTGCCGGACGGGACCTTGTCGGGGCCGAAGAACTTGTAGTCGGCGAGGATCTTCTTGGCTTCCGGTCCGGCGATCGGCACCAGCTCGATACCGGCGGACGTGGCGAGTTCGGAGATGGCGCCGGTCGGGTAACCGCCGACGAAGAAGAAGGCGTCGAGCGCGCCGTCGCGCAGGCGATCGCCGGCGGCGTTGGGCTTCAGGTATTCGGCCTTCACGTCCTTCTCGGTGACGCCGTAGGCGCCCATGACGATGCGGGCGTCGACCAGGGTGCCGGAGCCGGGCTCGTCGAGGGAGACGCGCTTGCCCTTGAGGTCGGCCGGCGACTTGATGCCGGAGCCCTTGCGGGCGACGAGATGGATGGTCTCGGGATAGAGGTTGGCGATGGCGCGCAGCTCTTCGACCTTGGGCTTGCCCTCGAAGACGCCGGTGCCCGACCACGCCCAATAGGCGACGTCGGACTGGGTCAGGCCGCTCTCCAGCGAACCGCCGACGATGCCGTTGATGTTGGCGACCGAGCCGTTCGAGGCGACGGCGGTGGCGATCAGGCCGGGCACGCCGCAGGAGCCGCCCTTGTCGCATTCGCGCGAGCCGGGCGGGTTGGAGATGGCGTTGGAGATCAGGCCGCCGATCGGGAAATAGGTGCCGGCGGTGCCGCCGGTGCCGATGCGGAAGAAGGACATCTGTTGCGCACCGACCACGGTCGCGCCGACCAGGGCGGCGATACCGAAGGTCGCGGCCGCGATACGAGTGAGGGTCTTTCTCGCCGACATCGGGGGATCTCCTTCATCCGAGGGCACGGAACGGCCCTGTTGGACGAAAGGTTAGTCGGCCGGAGAGGTGGGAGTCAAAGCAGTGAGGAGGCGATATGCCACCATTGTAGAATTTTACTCGGCGATCGGCGGGATCGTGTGACCGGTCCCGACCGCCGTCCCCGTCATTGTGGAGCCGCCGCGGCGCCGGCCGGGCGGCGGGCGTCGTTGGCGCCGTAGAGCCGACCGGGCAGGACCCTGCCGGAGGAGGCCGAGTCGTTGCCGGAGTTCGCCGGGCCGGCGGCGGATGCGGTCGGCGGGGCGGCCTCGATCAGTTCGGCGGCGCCCCAGGGCGACTGCTCCTTCATCACGTAGCCGTCGGCCTTCAGGATCGCCAGCGTGTCGGGGGAGAGGCCGAAGGGTTCGTAGTAGACCTCGTCGGGCAGCCATTGGTGATGGATGCGCGGCGCGTCGACCGCCTCCTGCGGCTTCATGCCGAAATCGACGATGTTCGAGATGGTTTCGGCGACGATCGAGATGATGCGGCTGCCGCCGGGCGAGCCGAGCACCAGGAAGAGGCGGTCGTCCTTCGTCACGATGGTCGGCGACATCGAGGAGAGCGGGCGCTTGCCGGGCTGGATGGCGTTCGCCTCGCCCTGGACGAGACCGAAGAGGTTGGGCACGCCGGGCTTGACGGTGAAATCGTCCATCTCGTCGTTGAGGAGGAATCCGGTGCCCGGCGCCACCACGGCGGCGCCGAACAGGCCGTTGATGGTGTAGGTGACGGCGACGGCGTTGCCGGCCGCGTCGACCACCGAATAGTGGGTGGTCTCGGGCTTCTCGTGCGGGGCGACGCCGGGGGCGAGCGATTTCGACGCGATCCGGCCCTGGGCGAGGATGCGCTCGCGGATCGCCGCGGCGTAGTCCTTCGACAGCAGTCGCTCGACCGGCACCTTCACGAAGGCGGGGTCGCCGAGCAGGGTGTTGCGATCGAGATAGGCGTGGCGCATCGCCTCGACGGCGGTCTTCACCGCGGCGGCCGAGTGCCAGCCCATGGACTTCAGGTCGAAACCCTCCAGGATGTTGAGGATCAGGCAGACGGTGACGCCGCCGGAGGAGGGCGGTGGCGCCGAGATCAGGCGATGGCCGCGATAGGTGCAGGAGACCGGCGCGGTCTCGTGGACTCGGTAGGCGGCGAAGTCGGCGGCGATGAGCGTGCCGCGCCGCGCCTTCATCGCCGCCTCGACACGGGCCGCGACGTCGCCGCGATAGAAGGCGTCCGGGCCGGCGGTGGCGATGGCGTCGAGGGTCGCGGCGAGGTCGGTCTGGACGAGGCGGTCGCCGGGGGCGCGGGTGCGGCCCTCGGGGGAGAGGAAGATGCGGGCGGCTTCCGCATCGCCCGAGAGGCGCGAGGTGCCGCGATCGAGGATGTCGGTGTCGGCGCGCTCGAGCACGAAGCCGTCGCGCGCCAACGCGATCGCCGGCGCCATCACCGCGGCGCGCGGCAGCGTTCCGAATTTCGTGAGCGCATGGTCGAGGCCGGCGACGGTGCCGGGGACGCCCGAAGCGCGCCAGCCGGTGAGGCTCTCGCCCTTCAGTACGTTTCCGGTGTCGTCGAGATACATGTCGCGGGTCGCGGCGGCCGGGGCGGTCTCGCGGAAATCGAGGAAGATCTCGCGCCCGTCGGCGAGCCGCACGGTCATGAAGCCGCCACCGCCGATGTTGCCGCAGCAGGGATCGACGACGGCGAGGGCGTAACCGATGGCGACCGCGGCGTCGATCGCGTTGCCGCCGGCGGCGAGGATCTTCGTGCCCACCTCGGTGGCGCGGGCGTTGGCGGAGACCACCATGCCGCGGGCGCCCTCGACCGCCGGCCGGGTCGCGGCGATCGCCGGTGTGGCGGCGGCGAGGGCGGCGGCGACGAAGAGGCGGGCGAGACGTCGGGCGTTCATCATCGGGGCCTCCGGTCGCGGGGTCACGGCAGAGCAGATCCCCGCCGATCCGGCTGGACCGCGGGGGTTCGTCATGAGATGCCGGTCGCGGCGGCTCGGCAAGGTTTTTTCCCGCAGCCGGTGACGGAGCGACGCGACGCGCGTCGGCGATGGAACGAGAGGGCACGACGATGAGGCTTCCCGAGGGTGCGGTTCTGGTGGTGATCGACATGCAGCGGGCGATCGATCTGCCGGGGCGGCCGCCGCGCGGCAATCCGGATCTCGACGCCAAAGCGCTGGCGGTGATCGCCGCGTTCCGCGCCGCTGGACGGCCGGTGATCCACGTCCGTCACGACTCGGTCGACGCGGGCTCGTGGTTCCGCCCCGATCACCCGGGCAATGCGCTCAGGCCCGGTTTCGAGCCGGAGCCGGGCGAGGCGCTGGTGGTGAAGTCGGTCAATTCCGCCTTCATCGGCACCGATCTCGACCTGCGCCTGCGGCGGCTCGGGGCGAAGGAGGTTTGGTGCCTCGGCTGGGCGAGCGACATGTGCGTCTCGACCACCATCCGCACCGGCGCCAACATGGGCTGGCCGATGGTGATGGTGGAGGACGCCTGCGACTGTTCGGATCTGCCGGACGCGCTGGGTGAGGGGACGATTCCCGCCCGCGAGATCCATCGGGCACACGTCGCGACCCTGGCGGCGGACTTCTGCCGGGTGGTGCGCACGGCCGATGTGACGGGCGCGGCCGCGTGACGCCGGCGCGTCGGCGCGGTCACTTCGACAGATAGACGGCCGACGCGAGGGCGAGGGAGAAGAGCTTGTCGACGGCGGTGGTGATGTCGGACGAGCTCGAGGCGTAGAGCGCCATTTCCGAGGAGGTGGCGCAAGTGGCCATGTTCGTCTGGATCTTCGACTTCAACGTGTTCTTGACGAAGAGATAGCGCGGGTCGCCCGAATCCGGCGACAGGGTCGGCACCAGATATTCGACGTTGAGGGTCATCAGGTTGGTGCCCTTCGACTTCAGCGTCGCGCAGAGGGTCGGGTCGAAGCCCTGGATGTCCCAGTTGAACCCCATGCTGGTCTCGCGGTCATAGGGGCTGTAGTTCACGAAATTGGGGTCGCGCCCGACCTTCGTGCCGCCGGTTCCGGTCTGGATCACCGAATCCTCGACACCGTCGGTCATCAGGATGACGAAGGACTTCGGCTTCGCCGCGGTCTTGCCGTCGCCGTTGACCATCGAGACGGCGTTGAGAGAGGAGAAGAGTGTGTGGAAGTTCGTTCCGGTCTGGCCGACCGCGGTGTCGACGTCGAGCGAGGAGAGGGCGGTCGTGGCGGCGGTGAGGTCCGACGACAGGGCGAAGGGCGTCTTCATCGTGTTCGAATAGGTGAGGAACGCGATACGGATGACCGGGCCGCGACCGGCGGAGATCGCCGCCGCCTGGATCGTCTTGGTCTTGGCGAGAATGCTGGTGATCGCCGACTTGATCACGTCGAAGCGCAGCGTCGCTCCCGCGGTGCGCGCCTTGGAGATGGTGTCGGAGCCGGTCGCCAGATGGCAGCCGATGGTGCAGCCGATCTTGTTCATCATCACCGACTGGTCGGCGGCGGTGGCGCCGATCGCCATCGAATGCGAGGCGTCGATGACGAAATAGATGTCGACATAGCCCGGCTGCGACACCGCGACCTTGGCCGACGACGAGCCGCTGACCGGCCAGGTGTCGATGCCGATGATCCGCGAGAAGCGCGGCGCGAAGGCGCCCTGCCAGTCGTAGGTCGAGGTGACGAGGTTGGCGGCGTAGGTGATGGTCGAGGCACCGGTCGCACCGGCGATGTTCGCCGCGGCGAAATGGGTGTTCGCGACGGTCTGGGCGATGGCGCGGTCCGAAGCCTGGGCACCGCCGCTGGAGCTGTCTCGGGCGGTGATGGCGCCGGTGAGCGCGGCGGCATCCGCCGCGTACTGGAGGCGGGACCTGAGATTGAAGACCTCGATCACGTCGAGGGTCACGCCGACGGCGACGAACAGGATCGTGCCGACGAGCCCGATCAGGACCGCGATGGCGCCGCTGCGATCCCGGCCGAACGCCTCGAGCTTCTTCAGAAAGAACATTTCGCCTTCGCCGCCATCGATGGTGATCGTTCTGCGCTCAGGCTAAACGTCAGATGTTGATGGAGCGCTAATCGGGAAATTTTCGGAGGGTTTCCGAGAAGAGGTGCTTTCTCGCGGTCACGCGCGGGGGTCTGCGGTCGTTCCGGCGATCGCTTTCGCGCCGACCCGTCAGAGGCTATCGTGGGGCGTCGCCGCGACCGGGAGCGCGCATGTTCGTCACCTTCTTCTCCGAACTGAAGAGCGCCGGGATCCCGGTCAGCCTTCGCGAATATCTCACCTTGATGGAGGCGCTGGAGGCTGACCTCGCCGAGCGGCGGGTGGAGGATTTCTATCACCTCGCTCGGGTCTGTCTGGTCAAGAACGAGAAGCATCTCGACAAGTTCGACCGGGTCTTCGGTCACGTCTTCAAGGGGCTCGACCTGATGTCGGAAGCGACCGAGGTCGCCATCCCCGAGGAATGGCTGCGGAAACTCGCCGAGAAGTTCCTGACCGAGGAGGAGAAGGCGCAGATCGAGGCGCTCGGCGGCTTCGAGAAGCTGATGGAGACGCTGAAGAAGCGGCTCGAGGAGCAGAAGGAGCGCCACCAGGGCGGCTCCAAGTGGATCGGCACGGCCGGCACCTCGCCCTTCGGCGCCTACGGCTACAACCCGGAAGGAGTGCGTATCGGTCAGGAGGGGAGCCGCCACCGCCGGGCGGTGAAGGTCTGGGACAAGCGCGAGTTCAAGGATCTCGACGGCGCGGTCGAACTCGGCACCCGCAACATCAAGGTGGCGCTGAAGCGGCTGCGCCGCTTCGCCCGCACCGGCGCGGCCGACGAGCTCGATCTCGACGGCACCATCCGCGAGACGGCGAAGCACGGCTATCTCGACGTGCAGATGCGTCCCGAACGGCGCAACGCGGTGAAGCTCCTCGTCTTCTTCGACGTCGGCGGCTCGATGGACGACCACGTGCGGGTCTGCGAGGAGTTGTTCTCGGCGGTGCGCACCGAGTTCAAGACCATGGAGTGGTTCTATTTCCACAACTGTCTCTACGACTTCGTGTGGAAGAACAACGCCCGTAGGCGGACCGAGAAGATCGACACCTGGTCGGTGCTGCACAAGTACCCGTCGGACTACAAGGTGATCTTCGTCGGCGACGCGTCGATGTCGCCTTACGAGATCACCTATCCGGGCGGCTCGGTCGAATACTGGAACGAGGAGGCCGGCTCGACCTGGCTGCAACGGGTGACGACGGTCTATCCCAAGACGGTGTGGCTCAACCCGACGCCGGAGGCCTATTGGGGCTACACCCCGTCGATCGGCATGATGAAACAGCTGGTGGGCGACCGGATGTTCCCGCTGACCATCGAGGGTCTGGATCGGGCGGCGCGTGAACTGGCGCGGTAGGGAGTGTGTCGGTCACGCCGGCGTGTCGTCGCGACGGCCCGCGCGTAGCGCGGCTTCGTCGATGGGGCGGCCTCTTTCTCGGCGCGATCCGATCACGGCGACGGCGAGACCCATCCGAAAGGGTGTCCGGTGGCGACCGACGCCGGATCGACATGCGGCAGGACGAGGGTGCGATAGGCGTGGACCACCTGGGCGTATTCGCCGGGGCACGACCCGGTCCGGTCGGCCGGAAGGAGGTCGCCGACCGCCGCGGCGAAACCCTCGTCGCCCGAGCCGACGGCGAGGCAGAGCACGGTGTAGAGGCGTTGGAGCGCCGTGCTGTGTTCGTCCGCCATGGCCCTCGGGTCGGTGAGGCCGAGGTGTCGGCGGTTCAGTTGGCGCGGGCTGCGGAAGCCGGCGTCGTTCAGGTGCATGTGCGCCAATCCGGCGATCAGCCCCTTCGATCGCTCCGGACCGAAGCTCAGCAGCCCCAGCGCGGCGAGATGATCGGCGGCATCCTCCTCCTTGCCGAGGATGGGGATGCGGAGGAGGTCGAAGATGGCGTGCGCCGCTTCGTGGAGAAAGACCTCGATCACCGGTCCGAGAAAGGCGTCCTTCTCGCTCAGGCCGGCGGGACGCCCGCGGCGGCGCGCCAGCCCGTCGACGTAGCGGAGATATTCGTAGCAGATCTGGACGACGTCGTTCTCGTACCAGGCGTCGGCCTCACCGTCGCAGCTCGCGGTACGAACCGTCAGCGGACGGGGCAGCCGGAGCGGTGCGAACACGGCCCGGACGTGCTCCAGCATGCGGCCCGCTCTGGCCAGATCGTGATAGGGCTTCAGCGACGGATCGGTCGGTGGGGCATAGTCGATGATGATCGCACCGAGGCGCGCCTCCTCGGTGGCGGGGGCGGGCGCGGCCCAGAAGATCGCCGCGAAAAGGATGGCGACGAGCCGTCGATCGATCAAATGTGTCCCCTCCCTCTCGCGGTCTCGACCCGATGCGAGGGGCGAACGAGCTTCGCCGGTCTCTCCCGGAGCGCCGCGGTTTCGGCGTTTCGACAGCCGGCGTGGGGAGGTCCCGTCGAGCAACCCACGACGAGGGTGCCGACTTTCGCTCGGCGCCCTCGCGAATTTCCGAGTACGCATCTCGGGTCCCCGGTGGATCTCCACCGCGCCCGCCGTCTTCGCGACGGCGCCGGTCTCAGTTCCTCAGCACCAGCACCGAGCAGGTGGCGTGGCGGACGATCTTGGCGGCGTTGGAGCCGAGCAGGTAGGTCGACATCTGCGGCCGATGCGAGGTGACGACGATCAGGTCGATGCCGCTCTCCTTCGCCTCGTCGATCACCTCGTGATAGACCGAGCCGGTGCGCAGCTTCACCGAGAACCTGCCCTCCTTCAGCCCGGCGGCGACGCCGATGGCGCGGATGCGGTTCTCGGTCTCTTTTTCGAAACCGACTTCGAAATCGGCCGGCAGATATTCCGAGACGTAGCCGTTCATCACCGGCAGGACGCCGACGAGGACCACGTGGCCTCCCGACTGCATGGCGAGGTTGGTGGCGGCGGCGACGGCCGACTTGGCGAAATCCATCTCGTTGGGATCGACCGGTACCAGGATCTTCGTGAACATCTCGTTCCTCCTCGTCGCCTCGCCGCACGCTCTCCGGGCGGCGACGGCGCCGCTGTGCGATGTGAAATTCTTCTTGCGACTCTAGGCGCCTACCAAGGTCGCGCATTGAGAGAGGTCAAGCAAGAGGGGCGACCTGTGCGCGGGTCTCCTCTGCCCGAGGCGAAGGTCTGGCGGTCGCGACCCACCGATGGCGGACGGCTACGAGGCCTCCTTGCCGATCGGGCGGGCGAGTTCGCCCATCATGTCGCCGAGCGACGGCCGGTCGAGCGCCACCCAGGGCATCGGCCGGACGATCTCCAGGGCGGCGAGGCCGAGCCGGGCGGTCAAGAGGCCGTTGACCACGCCTTCGCCGAGACGGGCGGAGAGGCGGGCGGCGAGGCCCTGACCGACGAGTTGCTGGACCAGCGTGTCGCCGAGCGCCATGCCGCCGGTGATGCCGAGATGGGTGAGGATGCGGCCGAGCAGGCGCAGGAAGCCGACGGTGCCGGGGCGGCCGCCGTAGAGATCGGCCAGCGCCCGGGCGAGGCGCAGGTTCTCCCAGGCGACATAGGCGATGTCGACGATCGCCCGCGGCGAGATGGCGGTCACCACCGACACCCGCTTGGCGGCTTCGAGGATCAGCGAGCGGGCGGTGGCGTCGAGCGGGCCCATGAGCTCGCGCTCGGCCAGCGCCAGGAGGTCGCGGCCTTCGATCACCTCGGCGCGATGGGCGGCGAGCGCGGCGCGGGGGCGGGCGTTCTCCGGGCGGGCGGCGGCCAGCCGGTCGAGGGCGTCGACGAGGCCGGGGGCGGCGCGCCGGTCGTCGGCGCCGACGGCGAGGGCGACGCGGGCGCGCAGGTGCTCGACCTCGGCGAGGCGCAGGGTGCCGATCACCTCGCGGATGACGATGGCGAGGAGGGCGAGGACGGCGACGCCGAGGAAGGCGATGCCGACCCAGCCGAGCCAGGTGGCGCGCGCCCACAGTTCCGAGATCAGCCGGTCGAGGGCGAGGCCGAGCGACAGCGAGATCAGGCCGCCGATCGCCGCGAGGAGCACCGTCTTCCACGGAAAGCGGCGGGGGGGCGCCGGCGGCGAGGTGGTGGCGATCTCGAGCGGTTCGTCGGACGGGGTGACGACGGTGCGGGTGCCGAAGGGCGCGTCGCTCTCCGGGGTGACGACGTGGACGCCGGGGGCGTCGATCCGGAAGGCGCGAGGCCGGCGAGGGGCGTCGGTCATGTCAGCCGGTCTCCGAGGAGGAACTCGAGGGTACGGTCGAGACGGATGTGGGGCAGCGACAAGGTGAAGCCCTCGGCGGTGCGTTCCAGGCGGGGCGGGCGGAAGCGCACGAACTCGACCGCCGGTTCCTCATCCTTCGATTCCACTTCGGTCTTCCGCCGTTTCGCCGGAGAATCCGCCGAGGCGGACGAAGTGCCTGATCCGGAATCGGTTTTCGGCCCCGCTTCATGTGACGAATCGGACCGTTCACGCGACGAGTCCGCGGGCGGGAAAAGAGAGTCCGGGTTCTCCGGCAAGTCACCGGGAAACAAGGCGAATTCGCTGCTCGGATCGAGCTTCTCGCCGCCCAGCTCCTCACCGGGCAGGGGGGTGCCGAGAATGGCCGGCAATTTCTCGCCGCCGTGTTCGACCATGGCCTCGCGCGTGGCGCGGACGGCGGCGAGCGCCACCACGTCGATCTCGGCGCCGGCGAAGGTTGCCCGGCTCATGGCTTCGCCGACGAGGCGGCGCAGGATCTTCTCCAGGCGGTCGTGCGAGGCGCGGTGGAGGTGGTCGGCCTTGGTGGCGGCGAAGACGATACGGTCGATGCGGCGGGTGAGGATCGAGGCGAGCCAGGAGGTCCTGCCCGGGCGGAAGCAGGCGAGAATGTCGGCGAGCGCATCGGCGAGATCGGCGACGGCGCGCGGACCGGCGTTGAGTGCCTGTAGGGCGTCGACGAGGACGATCTGGCGATCGAGCCGGGCGAAGTGGTCGCGGAAGAAGGGGCGCACCACCACGTCCTTGTAGGCCTCGTAGCGGCGCTCCATCATCGCGGCGAGGGACTTCGCCGGGACGGCGCCGTCGACCGGCAGCGGCGCGAAGGTCAGAGCAGGCGAGCCCTCGAGATCGCCGGGCATGAGGAAGCGGCCGGGCGGCAGGGCGGAGAGCGCGTGCTCATCGGCGCGCGCCGCGGTCAGGTAATCGGTGAACAGGGTGGCGAGCCGGCGGGCGGTGGTCTCGTCCTCCGGTCCGGCGGGATCGACGGCGCGGGTGGCGGCGAGCCACGGGCCGGCGAGGGCGGCATGGGAACCGCGGCCGGCGCGCGCCAGCGTCTCGGCCGACCATTCGGCCCAGCTCTTGGACAGCAGCGGCAGGTCGAGCAGCCACTCGCCGGGATAGTCGACGATGTCGAGATGGAGACGGCCGCGGCCGAAGGTGCGGGCGAAGAACGAGCTCGATTCGAACTCGAGGGTGAGGCGCAACTCCGACACGCGGCGGGTGGAGGAGGGCCACAGCCGCTCCTCGACCAGGGTCTTCACATGGGCTTCGTAGTCGAAGCGCGGCACCGCATCGTCGGGCTGGGGCTCGAGCGCAGCGCCGTAGAGGCGGCCGTCGGCGGCGGCGCGGAACAGCGGCAGGCGACCGCCGTGCAGCAGATTGTGGACGAGGGCGGTGATGAACACCGTCTTGCCGGCGCGAGAGAGGCCGGTGACGCCGAGGCGCACCGTCGGGGTCGCGAGGCCCATGGCGAAATCGCCGGCGTTGGCGAGCGCGGTGCGGGCCTGATCGAGGAAGGAGAGGGACGGCGGGGCGTGCGGCGACATGGAGGAGCCTCGGCGGCGGGACCTCCCCCATGTAGGTACGACGCGACCATCTCGCCAAGGGCGGGACGGCCGTCGGAGGTCACGCCTCTTCGTCTTCCACGGTTTCCTCGGCTCGGATCTCGACCAACTTGCGGCCACGCGGGCGCAGGAAGGCGACGCCCTTGCCGGTCTTGGGTTCGATGTCGACCCATTTGATCGCCGGGAAATCGACGACGACGAGGCCGGCGGTGGGGAACTTCCCCGCTACCGCGTCGAGGATCGCCGGGACGCCGTCGCCGAGCAGGGCGAGGGCGGTCTCCTGGATGCCGGGATTGTGGCCGACGACGAGAAGCGTCGTGGCATTGCCGCCGTGGGCGCGGATCTGATCGATCATGCGATCCTCGCCGGCGAAGTAGAGGTCGCGGGTGAGGCGGATGTCGACGTCCTCGTCGAGGTGCGGCAGCAGGGCGGCGAGCGTCTCGCGGGCGCGCCGGGCCGAGGAGCAGAGGATCCGATCGGGGGCGAGCCCGTGGGCGGCGATGTGGCTGCCCATCACCGGTGCGGCGACGCGGCCACGGGCGTTCAGCGGTCGATCGAAATCGTCGGCCGACACGTCGTCCCAGGACGATTTGGCGTGGCGCAGCAGAAGGAGGCGGGGCATCGGGAGGCGTCTCGTGGTCGTGGTCAACCGAGCGGAGCCGATAGCACGCTCGCGAACACGTTACCATGACAGGCGTATGACAGTCGTGACAGGACGCGCGAATTCTCGATGAAATATCTGATATTCAACGAGTTTGCTCCGTCTCGTCGCGAAATTCCAGGAGATCGCCCGGCTGGCAGTCGAGGACGCGGCAGATCGCCTCGAGCGTGTCGAAGCGAATGCCCTTCACCTTGCCGGATTTGAGCAGCGAGACGTTCGGCTCGGTGATGCCGATGCGCTCGGCGAGTTCGCGGGAACGCATCTTGCGGCGGGCGAGCATGACGTCGAGATTGACGACGATCGGCATCGGCGGGCCTCACACGATGGCGGCGTGGTCTTCGGCGATCTCGGCGGCGACCTTGAAGACGTGGGCGAGCGCCAACAGGCCGCCGAGGAACATCAGATTCAGCAGGTCCTCGGGCCGGAAGAAGACGCCGATGTGGCGGCTGCCCGGCGGCAGGTGGATGGTCACCAGCATCGACAGGAGCGGTCGCGAGAGGATGTCGACGGCTTCGGCGGCGAGGCCGAAAAGGGCGATGCGGCGCAGAGTCAGCGCGGTGCCGACGGTGAAGACGCGGCCGGCGAGGAAGCCGGAGAAGAGCAGCCACAGGTTCACGCAGGCGCCGACGATCGATCCCCAGACCACCATGTGGGTGAGGAAGCCCGCGGCGCGCGACACAACCGGCACCTCGGGGATCTCGATCTTCAGCCAATGACCATAAGTGCGGGCGACGTCGGCGCCGTCCGACCAGTGCAGCGCCAGGAGAGCGAAGACCCAGACCGCATAGGCCGGGGCGGCGAGGCGCAGCACCCGGCAGAGCGTGCCGATACGGGCGCGCAAGGCTTCGACGGCGGGGGAGGGGGCGGCTTCGATCATCGTCGGCTCCTTCGTGATGGACATCATTTGACACGCGAAAAAATTAATGTCAAACGATAAAAAGTTTCGTGTGGAGGTAAGTGATGAAGTCCCTTCCGTTGCTCGTTCTGGCGGCTCTGGTGCTCGCGGGTTGTTCCCATGTTCCGGCGAAGACGATGTGGGCGTTGCGCAATTTCGATCCGATGACCACCGATCCGATGCGGCTCCGGGCGGCGGTGGCGATGCCGAAGGAGGCGTTGCCGCCGGTGGGCGGGGCGAAGCTGGTGATGTCGCAGGCGCGGCGGAACGGATCGGACGAGGAGAAGATCGAGATCGAACTCGAGCAGGTGTCGCTCGTCTCGGAGACGGGGCTCGCGGCGGTGAAGCCGAAGCCGGGGCAGGAGGTTCGCGCCTTCCGCATCGCGGCGGCGGACGTGCCACGGCTCGTCGAGGCGCGAGCGCGAGCCAAAGCGCGATCCGAGAAGGAGCCCGGCGCCTTCGGTGGGACGCTGTCGGTGGGCGTCGACGGCTGTCGACCGGCGGGGGCGGCGCTACCGAAGGAGTTCCGCGTTTCGACATGGCTGAAGACGGCGGAAACCGGCGACTACGTGACGCTGCTCGACGACGTCGATCTGGTGGCACTGGTGGGGGCGGAGAAGCTCGCGGCGGAGGCGAAGGTGTGCACCTCCTCCGCGCCGGCGGCCGCTGGCGGAGCGACCCGAGACGTTCCGTGAGATCCGGCTCCCGATGCGGCGAGGTCCGCGGACGGCTGGCTTCGGTCCGATCGTTCATTCTCGCGACGCCGCCCGGAGAACCGGCGCGGCGGGAGGATTTGGGTCGATCACGGCGGCCGAATGGCGCGCGGTTTGCTTCGCTCGGACGAAACGATCGTCACGAGAGGCGAACATGAACATTTCCGGGATTTCGACATATGGTTTCCACCGGGCTCCGGCAGAAACATTCCGGCAGAATCTGCCTGCGGTGAACGGGGGCACGGCGAGTTCTCTCGGGGAGAGCGGTTCCGCCGCGGGGGCGAAGAGCGGTGCCGACGCCACCGAGGAGTTCATGAGCTATGTCAAGGGCACGCCCGAGCAACGCATGTTCAAGTCGTTCCTGGCTCGTCAGGGCATGAAGCAGGAGGACTTCGACGCGCTCTCGCTGGAGGAGCGGCGGAAGCTCGAGGCGAAGTTCCGCGAGGAACTCGAAGAACAGGCGCAGGCCGGATCGGGGAAGACGAAATCGGTCGACATCGTCGTCTGAGCGACCTCAGCGTCCCTCGCGCCGCGAGATGAACGCCAGCCGTTCGAAGAGGTGGACGTCCTGCTCGTTCTTGAGCAGGGCGCCGGCGAGCGGCGGGATCACCTTCCTCGGATCGGACTGGCGCAGCGTGGTCTCGTCGATGTCCTCGTTGAGGAGGAGCTTGATCCAGTCGAGAAGTTCCGACGTCGACGGCTTCTTCTTCAGGCCCGGTACCTCGCGCACCGAGAAGAAGATCCTCAGCGCCTCCTCGAGCAGGCGCTTCTTCAGGCCGGGGAAATGGACCTCGACGATCGAGGTCATGGTGTCGGCGTCGGGGAAGCGGATGTAGTGGAAGAAGCAGCGGCGCAGGAAGGCGTCGGGCAGTTCCTTCTCGTTGTTGGAGGTGACGATGACCACCGGGCGGCGCTTGGCGCGGATCGTCTCGCCGGTCTCGTAGACGTAGAACTCCATGCGATCGATCTCGAGCAGGAGATCGTTGGGGAACTCGATGTCGGCCTTGTCGATCTCGTCGATCAGCAGCACCGGCCGGGTCTCGGCGGTGAAGGCGTCCCACAGCTTGCCGCGCTTGATGTAGTTGCGGATGTCCTTGACCCGCTCGTCGCCGATCTGGCCGTCGCGCAGGCGGGAGACCGCGTCGTATTCGTAGAGGCCCTGCGCCGCCTTGGTGGTCGACTTCACGTGCCACTCGATGAGCGGCAGACCGAGCGCCGAGGCGACCTCGCGGGCGAGCACCGTCTTGCCGGTGCCCGGCTCACCCTTCACCAGAAGCGGGCGTTCGAGAGTGATGGCGGCGTTGACCGCGATCCGGAGATCTTCGGTGGCGACGTAGTCGGAAGTGCCTTCGAAGCGCATGGGCCCTCGCTCGGGTGTGGTCGGTTCCGCCCTTCATAACCCGGATGCGAGGCCGCCGCACCAGCGGCGAACGACGGGGATCGTACCGGGGCGTTTCGACCGGGTCGGGCGAGGCGACCCGGCAGGAATTGCCATCGAGCCGTGGCGGAAGCTTCACCGGAGAGTCGCGTCACTTCGACAAGTCGTTGAAAATCAACGGGTCGAACCGCTTCGAGGGGATTGGCACGGCATCTGCTTCTTCGCTCCCGACGCAGGTCCGCCTGCACTTCGACATCCTGTCGGCGAGGAGCGTGGAATGGGTATCTTCGATGCGATGATCACTTCGGTGGCGGGTCTGCAGGCTCAGGCCTATGCGCTCACCAACATCTCCGGCAACATCGCCAACTCGCAGACTACCGGGTTCAAGCGGGTCGACACGTCCTTCCAGGACCTCGTCTCCGGCGCCGCCACGGCCTCCTACCGCCAGAACGCCGGCTCGGTGCTGGCGTTGTCGCGGGCGACCAACACGCTGCAGGGGGCGGTGTCGACCTCGTCGTCGGCGACCCATCTGGCGATTTCCGGCGACGGCTATTTCCAGGTGCAACTGAAAGCGGGCGAGTCCGACGGCAAGACGTTGCTCGGCGGCGCCAACTACTACACTCGCCGCGGCGACTTCGAGATCGACCGCGAGGGCTATCTGGTCAACGGCGCCGGCTATTATCTGATGGGTCGGGTGATCGACACCACCACCGGCAACCCGGCGGGCGATGCGACGTCGGCGGTCAAGCTGCCGACCGGTCTGCTCGCCGCCAAGGCCTCGACCCAGATCGACTACAACGCCAACCTTCCGGCCAATTCGTCGGTCGCCGTCGTCGACGCTTCGACCTGGGGCGATCCGACCTTGGCCACGGTCCAGGCGCTGGACGATCAGTCGTTCCAGGATGCCTCGCTCAACGGCGGTCAGATCACCTGTTACGACGCCAAGGGTTCGGCGGTGAACGTGCAGTTGCGCTGGGCCAAGACCGGCGCCAGCCCGGATACCTGGAACCTCTTCTACAAGTCCGATTCGACCGCGACCGGCGCGTCGACGATGTGGACCAACGCCGGTTCGGACTTCTCCTTCGACAGCGCCGGTCAGTTGACCTCGCCGACCGATCACCTCGACATCCCGAGCCTCACCGTCGACGGCAACGATCTCGGCACCATCCGTCTCTCCTACGGCAGCGACGGCATCACCGAGTATGCGACGACCGGCGCCACGGTGACGGTCAATTCGATCTCGCAGGACGGTTACGCCTCGGGCAACCTCACCGGCGTGGCGGTCGATGCCAGCGGGCGTCTGACGGCGACCTATTCCAACGGCCAGCAGGTCGACGTGGCCGAACTGACGCTGTTCTCCTTCGCCGGCGACGCCGGGCTGAAGCGCATGGACGGTGGCGCCTTCTCGGTGACGCGCGATTCCGGCCCGGCGGTGGAATCCTCCGGTGCGACCATCACCGGGCAGGCGCTCGAGGCTTCGAACGTCGACATCGCCGACGAGTTCTCGAAGATGATCATCACCCAGCAGGCCTATTCGGCGAATTCGAAGGTGATTTCGACCGCCGACAACATGATGCAGGACATCCTCGCCATCGTCCGCTGAGGACGATGAACCCGCGTTCTCGGTTCCGGAGTTCTCGCCATGACCATCGGATCTGCGCTTTCGATCGCGGTCGCGGGCATGCAGCTCAACCAGACCGAGACCGGCATCGTCGCGCAGAACATCGCCCGTGCCGGCCAGGCGGGTTACACCGCCAAGCGGGTCGGCACGGTCGACTACCAGGGGCTCCAGGGCGTCTTCGGCCTCAAAGCGGTCGTGAACCGCGAGTTCGACAAGACGATCTGGAGCCAGTTGCTGCAGTCGACCTCGCCCAGCGCCTATCTCGACACCCAGTCGAAGTACCTGACGCAGATCGACCAGTACATGGGCAAGACCGACGCCGGTGCCAACATCTCCGGCGCGATCACCGATTTCGATCAGGCGCTGCAGTCGCTGGCGACCAGCCCGGACGATCCGTCGAGCAAATCGGCGTTCGTCGACAAGGCGCAGGTGTTGGCGAGCCAGCTCAATCAGGCTTCGAACGACATCCAGAGCCTCCGGACCTCGGCCGAGTCGGAGATCGCCGACCAGATCACCAAGGTCAACGGGCTGACCAAGCAGATCGCCGATCTCAACAGCCAGGTCGTCGGTCAACAGGCGGCGGGCCGGGACGTATCCAACCTCCTCGACGCGCGCGACGAGGCGGTGCGGCAACTGTCGTCCTACATGGACATCGGCACGTTGGAGAGCGCCGACGGCCATCTCTCGGTGTTCACCACCTCCGGCCTGTCGCTGGTCTCCGATCACGGCACCCAGTTCGAATTCGACGCGCGCGGCACGCTGACCGCCGGCACGGTGTGGTCGAAGGACGACGCCGAACGCACCGTCGGCACCATCCGCGTCGCCGACAACGGCTCGCAGGTGATCGATCTCATCGCCAGCGGCACGTTGCGCTCGGGATCGCTCGCCGCGCTCGTCGAACTGCGCGATCACACCCTGGTCGATGCCCAGGCGCAGCTCGACGACATCGCCGCCGGTCTCGCCGAAGCCATGTCGAACCGCACGGTCGAAGGCACGGCGGTGACCTCGGGAAGCTCGAACGGTTTCGACGTCGATCTCACCGGCCTGCAGCAGGGCAACCGGGTCACCTTCACCTACACCGATGTCGCCTCCGGCGAGGCGAAGACGGTGACCTTCGTCCGCGTCGACGATCCGGCGGCGCTGCCGCTCGACGACAGCGCCACGTCGAAGGCGAACGACACCGTCTACGGCATCGACTTCTCGGCCGGCATGGGCTCGGTGGCGGCGCAGATCCAGACGGCGCTCGGCGGCGGCTTCTCGGTGTCGAACCCTTCGGGCGAGGTGCTGGAGATCCTCGACGACGGCGGGGTCACCACACGGGTGACCGGGCTGTCGGCGGACATCACCTCGACGGCGCTGCAGGACGGGGAGACCGGACTACCGCTCTTCGTCGACGGCGCCACCACCGACTACTATACCGGCAGCTTCGAGAGGGGCTCCCAGAAGACCGGCTTCGCCACCCGTATCGCCGTCAACGCGGCGGTGATCGCCGATCCGTCGCTGTTGGTGCAGTGGCAGACGAGCCCGGCGACGGACGCGGGCGACGCGACCCGACCGCAGGCGCTGCTCGATCGCCTGGAGAAGACGGTCTTCGATTTCGGTTCGGAGACCGGCATGGCCTCGGAGGGCCACGGCTTCTCCACGACGCTCGCCAACTTCGCCGACCGGATGGTGTCGTTCTGGGGCGCGGCGACCGCTTCGGCCTCGTCGGCGCTCGACAGCCAGTCGACCATCCAGTCGAACCTCGTGGAGCGGATGAAGACGGCGTCCGGGGTCAACGTCGACCAGGAACTGGCGCGGTTGATCCAACTCCAGTCGGCCTATGCCGCCAATGCCCGAGTGATGTCCACCGCCAAGGACATGCTCGACGCGCTGATGAACATCTGAGGCGGGTGGGAGTGAGATCATGACCCGGATCACCGCCACCGGATATTCGGACCAGCTGGTGCAGCAGCTCGGAACGATGCGCACCCGTCTCGACGGTCTGTCGCAGCAACTGTCGACCGGCGTTCGCTCGCAGACCTACGGCGGTCTCGGCGGTTCGCGCGATCTGGCGCTCGCCTATCAGACCAAACTCGGCCGGGTGGAGGGCTTCCAGCAGACGATCGAAACGCTCGACGTGCGCATGCGGGTCGGCGACAAGACGCTGTCGCAGTTGTCGACCCTGGTTTCCGATCTCAAAGGCAACCTCGACCCGAATTCCTTCAATCTGTCGACCACCGGCGTCACCGACTCCCAGACCTATTCGCTCGACAGTCTCAACGCCTTCACGGCGCTGCTCAACAGCGACGTGGCCGGGCGCTACATCTTCTCCGGCTCGGCGACCGACACCAAGCCGGTGGTCGGCGTCGACGAGATGCTGGACGGCGCCAACGGCAAGGCCGGCCTGAAGCAGTTGATGAGCGAGCGCCTGCAGGCCGATCAGGGCGCCGACGGGCGTGGCCGACTGACCATCGCTTCGGCCGCGGGCACCGTCACTCTCGCCGAGGACGGGTCGCATCCCTTCGGTATGAAGTTGTCGGCGGTCACCTCGACGCTGTCCAACGCCATCGTCGCCGGACCGAGCGGATCACCGGCGGCTCTGAACGTCTCTTTCTCCGGTCAGCCCGAGAACGGCGAGAAGATCACCGTCACCTTCGGGCTGCCGGACGGGACCACGGCGAAGATCGAGCTGACGGCGGGCGATACCACCGACGCCTCGAAGAACACCTTCCAGATCGGCGCGACGGCGGCCGACACCGCCGACAATCTGTCGAGCCTGCTCGATACCAAGCTCCAGTCGGTGGCGAAGACCGATCTGGTCGCCGCTTCGGCGATGCAGACGGGCAACGAGTTCTTCGACACCGTCAACGGGAATGCGCCGCTCAGGGTCGACGGACCTCCCTTCGACACGGCGACGGCGCTGGTCGCCGATACGGGCTACACCAGCACGGTGCAGTGGTACGTCGGCACCAACGATGCGTCGCGGGCGCGCACCGACGTGACGGCGCACGTCGACACGTCGGTCACCGTCAATTACGGCATGCGGGCGAACGAACAGGCCTTCTCGTGGGCACTGCGGCAGATGGCGGTGATCACCGCTTCCAACGTGTCCGGCGGCACGGCCACCGACAGCGAGGTGCACACCCAGCTGCTGCTCCGGGCCAAGGGCAATCTCGGCATTCCGGCCGGCGTGCAGAGCATCGCGGCGGTCCAGGTCGAGGTCGCCGGCGCGGCGCAAGCGGCGAGCCAGGCGAAGACTCGCCACACCGCCATGGCGGCCACCTACCAGAAGGTGATCGACGACACGATCAACACCGATCAGACCGAGGTCGCCACGCAACTCCTGGCGTTGCAGACGCAGATGCAGGCGAGCTATCAGGCGACGTCGATCCTCTACAAGATGTCGCTGACCAACTACATTTGATGCCGCGCTCACGAATTTTCGTCTCGATCGGCGTGGATCTACCCAAGGCCCTCGCATCCGGTCCTCTCCCCCCTTGTGGGGGAGAGACGGAGAGAGGGGTCACTCCGGAAGACTCCGCAAGCGCAAGAGTTCGAGGACAGGTCGTATACCCCTCTCCCTGTCCCTCCCCCACGAGGGGAGAGGGGACGTCGGAGCACCGACCTTCGAAACCGAACCGCCCGGAAAACGGTCAGAATTTCGCAAGACTGGTATGATGAGACCTGTGCGCGGATAGCCCTCGACGACCGTCTACTGACGTGATT